>JAEYSJ010000021.1 GCA_023434855.1 Bacillota bacterium
CCAATCGGTTGCCGACAGGCCGTTCGCCATAGCCGTCATAAGCATTAGAAACCGATTCCTGCTGCTTAGCTGTATTGAGCAAAAACTGCAGCCGGTGGCTAATCCCCTGATTGGTCAGGCGGATTGAATCCAACAGCGACCTTCCTTCGGCAGTTCGCTTATAATCGTCTTCACAGCTATCAAGCTCAGCCTGGATTTTTTCCCGCTGATTCATTAGTTCAAAAAACAGATCAATATAATTTCTTATGAGGAACTTAGACATTTCCTGCGTCAGGAAATGGTAGTCCTGCCATAACTCCCGCGGCGCTTTCATTAGCGAGCCACCGCCACCTGCTGCTGTCCTTTGGCCAGCTTCATTGCTTCAGCCCAGGTAGTGCGCAGATCAACTAAAATTGCTTTGGCGTCTTCCAGCGGCTGAACTTGCTTTTTCACATTCCCCTGAATTAGGCTTTGCTCAATAAACTGATATAAAGCCATCCAGTATAGCGAAAGCTCATACTGCATGTCCAAGGTACTCATAAATTCGCGCACAATATCCTGTGCTCTTAAATTTGCGGCATTCGCTTTTTCCAGGTTACCCAATTGTGTAGCCTGAATGCTTTCATTGACAAACCGGATAGCACCGTTATACAGCATGAGTGTTAACTCTTCTGGTGACGCGGTCATTACTTGTTGTGTTTTATAGGTATTCGCTGTTGTAGCAGCATTCATATGGATTCCTCCATGCTTTCGTTTAATGGTCCTTTATTGGCCGAGCTGCTGCGACAGCCACGCGCTTTGCTTACTTAGGCTGCCGAGAGCCTTCTCCATAGCATCAAATTGTTTATAATAGCGGGCTTCAACTTGAGCCAGTCGATTATTCATATCATACAGCTGGTCTTTATAGTCTGCAATACTTTTTGCCATATTGCTTTTTGTATCCGTAACATTTGGCGTACCTGCTTCGGTTTTCAACCTGTCAAGTGCAGAGTACATTTGATCATATAACCGGTTGGCGACCCCTTCGGTGTTTTGTGTATCGCCAGGTGTACCAAAGATCTTGAATACAACATCAGGGTCTTCTTCCAATGCTGCCCGTAAGTCTTTTTCGGTCACATATATTTTGCCACCATTATCGGCTTCGGTTGTAAGCTTACCATCATCATCAAAATATTTACCTGTGCCAATCCCAATATCAATAGCACTTTTGTATTTTCCGGTTAAGCCTTTTATTGGATCAGTAAAACTCATTCGAAGATTAGAAACCATCTGGGTGAGAATAGGATCACGGCGAAGGGAACCGCTTTTGGCTTTATCTTCCCAGGCTTTTATATCACTGTCCTTCATATCGGCCTTTTGAGCGTCTGTCAGCGGAGCAAAGTCAGCGTATTTATCTTCCTTTAATTCTTTCTGAATTAAGGCCATGAAAGTATTATAGCTATCTACGAAGCTTTGGACATTGGCGATGGTTTTATCAATATCCGGTTGAACACCAATGTTAGTCGGGATTGGATTATTAGCAGAATCGACAAAGCTAGTAGATTTTAACGTGTATGTAACACCGGAAACGGTGAAAGTATTCGAACTTTGCCTAAGCTCTACCCCATCCAATTTAACAATTGCATTTTGACCGTTCTGTACTAACTGCTTCATGCCAAGTTTATTGGCTAAAAAATCTTTCCCCGTATCGTCTCCTCCTGCAATTGACCAGCCATTATTGATGTCAACTGCCTTGATGGTGATACGTCCGGTTGCAGAATCAAGCGTAGCTGCTCCAGCACCTAATTGAGCGTTAATTTTTCCCAGCATACTGTCAATTGTATCAGCGGGGGTTATCGTGATTGGCGTGTTCACTCCATTTTTACCAATGTTTAATACAAAGTCACTGCTTATCCCAAGAGCAGTTCCAATGGTATCAGAACCATTGCTAAAAGTATTTTGACTCGTCATGCCGACCGTACTAAGGTTATCACTGGATGTTCCAATTTTCAACTTATTAAATAAGAAGTCTATCCCTTTATCATTAGTACCTTCAAAATTGATAGCAGCCGTCGATCCCGTTTTATTCGAAAACAGATAAAAACGATCTAAGGTATAATCATAGTTGGCTTTTACATCAGCGTCTGCTTTATTAATACTGCTGACCACATCACTAAGCGTTGTTGTTTCCGTGACATCAATTTTTACCGTCTTTCCGTTGATGGACAGTGAAAAGCTGTCTCCAGCAGTATATCCGAACTGCTGAATCAACGTTCCTTTTGTCTTGCCACTGTCTGTATCGGTTATGCTGTCACTGCTGGACATTTTAACGCCATCCGCCAGTTGCTGCACAATCAGCGAATGAGACACATTAGCCGCATCAGCATTGGCCGTAGCACTTGCTACTGTTTCATTGGTAGAAGTCACTTGCTTAGGTGATAAACTAGTCTGTTTCTTAAAATCGGAAATCGTTTTATTTCTGAAATCCTGTGCTAATGTATAAATCGTATTAACATCCTGCTTTTTCCATTCCACCTGAGTCTTTTTCTGCCAGACCTTATCGTAAGAAGCCCTGCGCGCCTTCATTAAATCCTTAACCATCTGATCAATGTCCATACCCGATCCGCTAAGTCCATATGTTCTCATTACCATCTGTACAACCTCCTATCGAAACTACGCTTTTTTATCTAACAATAGTCCAACATATTCTTGTATGTTGGCAATTGTATCCAACAATTCATGAGGTGGAAATTCCTTTAGCACTGTACCGTCACGCTTATCAACCATTTGCACAATCAGCCGCTGAGTTTTCTCATGAAGCGAGAACTGTAAGTCGGTATTCATTAATTGCATTAACTTATTCATTTTATCTGTGACTTGTTCGGCCTCATCACGACTAAGTGGCTTGGCTTCTGCTTGTTTCGGATAATCGTATTTTGTGGCAGTCTTAGCTGTTACAGATCCGCCAAGCTGACTATCTATTGAAAGCTTGGAAGCTTGATTAGTTGCAAGTATCACGGTAGTTTTTAAAGTGACATCCATGTCTTGTCCACCTCGTTAAATTCTTCTCTATTGTTATATCGAACGATTGGAGCTATTCCTAAAGAGGAATGTATGAAAAAGTTACTGCAACTTTATGCTGCAGTAACAAAACTCAATTATTACTAAAAAACGCTTACCAAATTAACAACATCAAATTCTATATATCAATGACCTTTAAAATATTTCTCGCAAATCCTTCATGAGTAAATTGTTTATATTGCTCCCCTTTTAAAAAATCATCAATATTATTGATATAAGCATTATAATCGGTTTCATTCATAGTACTAAGAAATATATATAAATCTTCATAACTATCAAATTCTCTTCGATCAATGAACGTATTCGCTGGAATGTAGTCACTTATATTAGGAGCTCCTAAATAAACAGGCACACATCTTGAGAAAAAACAATCAAATATTTTTTCCGTTATATATCCATTCATTACTCCATTCTCGTAGCAAATAGCAAAACGATATTTAGACATTACAGGCAACTTACCTTCAATTTTCCCTTTGTAATTTTTATATTTACTTTGTTCCCATCCATTTCCATAAAAATCAAAATCATTACCATGTTTATTCTCAAAGAAATTAATAGCTTTTAAACGCTCACTATATAACTCACCGGAAATTTCCGATGATTTGTTACTCGCAACTAAAGTGCAAAGTTTTTTTTCTGAGAATTGATGTATAAAGGGATTTACCAAATTGTCAGGCTGACTAAAATTAAATTTAAAATATTTAATACCATCTACCAAATCATCGTTCCAAGTAAAAATATAATCAAATGTTTCGTGTAATTCACAATCATAGTTTTCTGGCATAATAAATGGAGACTCAAATAGAATCAGAAGTTTTTTAGGTTGCACTATGGCCTTTTTCATTTCATTAAAATAGTATTGTCCCTTATATACATGGTGATAATTTGCTTTAAAAACGGAATTTTTATACGATTTAGGTGCATCAAAAAACATAATAAAATCTGTATCACAAATTTCATTTTTGTCAATTGTATTTAACCTATATCCTCGATTATTTAATTCTTCTGTTAAATGATCTATAGAACTTTTACCAATATCAACCCCCAAAAAATTACCTATATTTTTGTCATTTAACAAAACGTTATCTAACCAGGCATCATAACCAGGATAAATTGAGAAATTTCTCTTTAATTTAAAATCAGATAAAGTATATAAGAATTTTGACACTAGTAATTTTTCCGCTTCTTTTTCATTTGCAAAAGTTGATATTGATTTTAATTTTTCTATTATTGTTTTGTGTTCTTCAGGTATATCTGATATAAGGTTATATCGAATAACGTTTTCATAGCCTATCTTTTTCAATTCCTCAATTAATTTATTAGAATTAAAATTCTGTAAAACAAAATCATTTTGAATTCCATTGATATTTCCATTTAAAAGATTTACTAAATTGATATAATATGAAGGATTCGTAGAATAAAATATCACTTGTCCTTCTTTTTCAACAATTTTACTAATTTGTTCAAAAAATAATGTCCCTTTATCGTAGCTTGATATGTGTTCTTCTAAAAATCCATCCACTATTATATAATCAAACTTACTATTATTTAAAAGTTCTATTTTATCCTGGCCACAAAAGACATTATTGCATACCGTTTGCAGATCAATTAAATATCTCTCTTGTGTAGTTATATAATATAATTCAACATTATATACACCTTTTTCCCTAAGAGAATTTTTTATTTGTAAAATATTAGCCCCACATGAGTTCCCGATTCCCAAGATTTTAATATTTTTGGGATTGGGTGGATAATTAATTACTTCTAAAATTTCAGGATTGAAATTTGCATCATCCCAGGCGTCTACTCCAAATTTGTTGAAAAATATTTTTCGATTGCGTTCTAATAAATTATGTTTTTTATAATCCATACTAATGGTCACCGATCCAAAATGATGCCAAAAAGTATCTTTGGCAAATATTAGCTTGTACCCCTTACGCCTCATTTTAAAGCTAAAGTCATCATCATCAAAACCACCTTGACTATATGCGGTTTCAACTTGTCCTACTTCAAAAAACAATTTTGTTCTTGTGATATATCCATATGTAATTAAACGTATTCTCTCTTCCCATTTATTTGCATTACTTACGTTATATTGTCGAGCAATGCATTGCATTTCTGCTATACTTTTATACTCTAAGTTAACTTGTTGAAAATTTGAAGAAGCACTACATGCTGGTACAACCATTCCAATTTGGGGATCAGATTTTATGCAGCTTAATAAATTATCTAGCCAATGACTTGTAACTATCAAGTCATTGCTTAAGAATACTAAGTATTCTCCGTCTGCTCTGCTAACCCCGCCATTGAGCGCCCTTGCACCTCCTACATTTTCCGGAAAATGCACTTTTTTTGTATTAGGAAGCCATTCAAAATATTCTTTTGTACCGTCAGAAGATCCGTTATCTACGGTTATTAATTCAAATTCAATATGAGGCGTATATTTATATAAACTATCGACACATAATTTTGTATATTCCAATTGATTGTATGCAAGGATAACTATACTAACAAGTACACTCTTTGAAGTATATCTTTTTTTATTGAATTCTTCTAATTGTTCTTCTAATTGGTTAATATGAGTTTGAATATCAAAATCATATTGATTTTGACAAGGCATTTCTTGAAGTGCTCGTTTAAAAAAATAAAGAGCACTCTCTAAATAACCTTTCTCATGATATATATATCCTAAGTTATATAGTGAATCAAAAAAATTACTATTAATATTAAGCGATTCTTTTAGTATCTCTGCAGCCTGTTCAATATTTCCTTGTTGGTAATCTATAGTTGCAAGAATTGATTTAATTTCAGCATCATCACAAATAATACTTTCATATTCATTAATTATATTTTTTGCTTCATCGTAACGCTTCCCTTGTATTAACTCATTTAATAATGTCTTAATTTTAGCCGCATATTTTTCCATTTCAATTTGATTTCTCATTTTCTCTATCTCACTTTACTTTATTTGTGTGATAAGCCTTTAACTCAATTCTTTATTCATCATTCATTTTCAAAATTTCTAAAGCCTTTAAATATTGAATATCTAATTTATTAATACTAGCTAGATTCCAGTGTAAAAATTCGAAAATATCTTTACTTTCATAACCCATTTTATATGCGTTCACAAAAGATTTTATCGCTGCATCATACTGACATAAACGGTGTAAACAATAAGCTTGATAATAGTACAAGGATGGATCGATAAATTCTTTAGAACCCGAAAGAATATATTCATAAAACTGTAAAGCTATATCATAATACCCTTCTTGTAGAAATAGATTACCTAAATCAATCGCAATTTCTTTTTTAAAATAATCACTTAATGCGAGCAGCTGTTGCAATTGTTTATCATTTGCCCAGCATATAAAAATGTGCACTAAATTTAAAAAAGCAGACTTGTCGTCACTAGCAAATTCAAAAATTTCGCCGCAATAGGCTTTAATAATGTTGTTTAAAGAAATCGGTAATGATTTTGAGCAGCGAGTAGCAAACTCACTATTATTACTTAACATTGCCGCAGCAGCTGTTACGACTGCCAACTGTTCGTCACAATCTTGTATGTAACAATCCAATAATGACGGAAATGCTTTTTCATAATATTTATTAGCTACTAACATTTGTAAAAGTATAAAATCTTGTTTTCCATATTTTTTTTCGCGCAAGTTTGTATAGTAAGCTAGAACTTTTGGTAATGCATGATTTACTAACCGAGTAGTTATAAAGTCCAATATACTCTCGTCGTCGATATTGTACAACGAATTGATAAATAATATCACATCTTGATCTTTTTGATTACGGATTAACATCATCAATCGATCAAAACATTGTGAATGCTTATTATTAAGTTTTAAAGTCTCGATATAATTTTCTATGGCATTATTATAATCATTCTGATGCTCGTTAATTATTCCCAAATGAAAATACACATATTGCATATTTGCAGACATCGAATTTATTTCTATGTCATCATATTTTTTTTGCAGTTCAACAACTGATTTATATGTAGTATATGCCAACCTATATTTTTTTGAATCAAAGAATAAATTTGCCTTATAAAAACAAAACAATGGATGATTGGGGAATTTTTCAATTGCTTGATTAACTTCACACATAATTTGATTAAATGGATAACGAAGCCGCAGCATAGCATCAATTATATTCTGATATGGTTTTACGTTATATCCCACAAATTTCGCTTTACTATTCAAAAATAGTCGAGCATATTCTATTGTTTTTTCCCATTCTTCGAGGCCAAAATAACAATCACTAATATATTGATACATAGTTGGTTTTATAGATATAGTTTCACTATCTTTAAGAAGTAGTTCCAAATTTCGCTCTGCTTTTTTACGATTACTATTAACAGAATAACCAGTATGATAAATCAATAGTTCGTTTTCATCAGCTAAAAACGCGTGTATTTTTTTATTATTTCCGACATTTATTAACATCTCATGAATTGGATTTACATATTTTATATATTTATTATTCTTAAAGATTCGTACATGAGTTATTACATCCACAAACGAACCATCAGCATCATCAATATTAATCATTTTACAAGCAATAGCGTTGAAAGTTTTATCTAAACGTTTGATCAGAGGCCGAATATTTCTAGCCATATTCGCAGCAAAATACTCGTCAGCATCAAGAAAGATAACCCAATCACCTTTTACTTTTGACAAAGCAAAGTTTTTAGCTTCAGCAAAGTGATCATTCCATGTAAAATGAAATACTTTCGCACCTAACTCTTTAGCAATAGAGATAGTATCATCAGTAGAGCCAGTATCGATAACAACAACTTCATCAACTAGATCAATATAACTATTGATACATCGAGCAATCGTTTTCTCTTCATTTTTAGCAATCATACAAGCAGAAAGTCTCATGGTATACTCCCTTTTTTATAAGAAAAAGGCCAGAGCAGAAACTCTGGCCTCCTTCAGCTATCTTTGTTATAACTACCGGAGTAACTGTAGAACGCCTTGCGGCTGTTGATTAGCTTGAGCAAGCATAGCTTGAGCGGCTTGAGAAAGGATGTTATTCTTCTGGAAATTCATCATTTCTTTAGCCATATCTACATCGCGCACGCGTGATTCAGCTGCAGTAAGGTTTTCACTAGAAGCACCTAAATTATTAATTGTATGCTCCAGACGATTTTGGAATGCACCTAGTTTGGAGCGTTCAGCCGATACTTTTTCAATTGCATTATTGATAGTGCTAACTGCAGCAGTCGCATTTTGGTAGCTACTTACGTCAAGTGCCTTTGTATCAGTACCGCGAACACCAAGATCTGCAGCCTTCATGGAGTTAACGCCGATCAAGATATTCTGTCCGCTATTAGCACCAATTTGCATACTGAAAGCTTTAGTAACATCATTTTCAGCTGCTACAGCTTTATTAACACTAATAGTAATACTTTCACCTACAGCAAGTGATGCCAGATTGCCAGAAATATTTATTGTGCTTGCACCAAAGGTGATGGAGGTATCAGTAATACCTGTAGTTAAGCTTGATGGATTTCCAATAGTGAAATCCGCTGCGGCAAATACAGTTGAACTGGAATTAGTACGAGTTATGATAATGGTTCCGCTGGAAGCAATATCAGTAGGAGCAGTACCACTGACAGTAATATTTGCTTTTGTATTAAGCTGCAAGGTAACTTTGGAATCAGCTTGATCTACAAGACCTTTCTTAGTACCATCTAATAATTTCTGAGTATTGAACTCAGTAGTATTAGCAATACGATCGATTTCATCAGTTAACTGATTAATTTCTTTTTGGATTTCTCCACGGTCAACACCTGTGTTTGTGTCATTACCTGCTTGTACAGCCAGCTCACGCATACGTTGCAGAATGCTGTGAGTTTCATTCAAGGCACCTTCTGCAGTTTGAATCAAGGAAATGCTGTCTTGAGCATTACGACCAGCTTGGTCAAGACCACGGATCTGTCCACGCATTTTTTCTGAGATAGCAAGACCAGCAGCATCATCACCAGCACGGTTGATCCGGAGTCCTGAGGACAATTTTTCCAGCGATTTGCTAGTTTGGGTATTATTTGCGGACAGACGGTTGTAGGTGTTAAGAGCCGCAATATTATGATTGATAATCATGAGTGTATTCCTCCCTGAATTTTCGATCTCAAGCATCCTTGCCTGAGTCATTTGAATGAATATCAGTTTCGTTTTCCATCGGCCGCTGGAAAACTAGACTGCAACATCCTCATATATTATATCGCGGGAGTGTTAACTCTAATTAAAGGTCAAATTTGTCGATTTTTGGCTAAAATATCGTTCGCTAATCGTTTTTCTTGTCCAAGCTCATTAACTCGCCTCAAATTAATAAAACTAAAGGAATTTTTAATAATTCATTACGATAACCTATTTTTTGTGAAATCTTTTTAAAACATCTAAAGCCGCTGGTATCTGCGGCACTGCAGCTTCTTTATTTTCCGCTGCTATGGCATCAAATATCTCTCCGCGGTAAATCTTTATTTCTCTTGGTGCATCAATAGCAAGGCGAATGCTGTCTCCTTTTATATCAACAATGGTAAGAACTACATTATCACCGATAACAATGCGTTCACCTACGCGTCGCGTTAAAGCCAGCATGCTATTTCCCTCCTTGAGGTGCCTGGCTAGGCAGACCACCAGGAAATAACAAATGTTTTGTTGTATACTCTACCTTTTCAAGAATAATTTGCTTGGCCTTGCAGTCCTTCCAGTTGACTATGACGGGAGCAAGAAGATTAACGGTCGATTGCTGCAGAGGTTCCTTTATTGATACGATATTGAAGATTTGAGGCGGATTCTCTGTTGATACGCCAATTTCCTTACTCCACTCATCGCTAAGCTCAAAGGTATACTCTGGCAAGAATGAAAAAGGCTCAACAATTAGAAAGGTCAGATTTGCATCCTGAGTAGATTGAAGAAAGGCAAACGGGCTGCCTGCTTCATAGGGTAGGAAAGCGAATTCAGTTTCATCAGGAAAGCCAGGAATGCCTTGACCAAACTTCAGGATGTTCTCTATGGAGATATCCAGTTCACCAAAACGAGTGGATTGAATTTTCATGGTTGCACCTCTTTTTTTATTTTTTGATGTAAAGATGAGATTGACACGTCACTGCGTTCATCGCAATGACAGTACGTTAAGTAAAAGTAACATATAAAGATTTTATTTATATTATATCTCATCTTTGAGGCAGCAGTATACAGCATGAGATTGCCACGTCACTACGTTCCTCGAATGACAGTATGCTAGTATATAGAGATAAGAAGAGCGCTTGGGAGCTCCCAAGCGCTTCATTTATTTTGTAAGATCTATATTGCCGCCAGTTGTCCAAAAACGGATACTGGGATATTGGGACATTCGCAACCCCACTTTTCCTTCCCGGTAATTGATATCCACCGTTCCCCGCTCTGACGAAATATCGAGCTGGGCTGGCTGCGGATTAAACTTAACTGGATTGGCTGTATACCGGATAATTGGTGCTTCCTTCGGGCCCCAGGAAATACTGGGAACAGGCTGAGCAGTTGATTCAGCTGCAACATTGGCGACCACATCTTCCTTAATCTTAGCCATACGATCACCGATCTGAGCATGATTAGCCATATAATCCAGTACCGCCTGTTTGCCCTTTTCAGCAGCCTCACGGGACATTGTTGCAAAATCTTTGAGACCCATAGAGGCCCGGCAAGGTGACTGGTCAATTTCCAGTGTCCCATAAGGAAGGCTAGTAATCTCCACTACAGCCGGTTCGGTATTAATCGAAAGTGTGGCTGGGATAGTGTTGAGATTGAATACCGTTTTTTGAATATCAAGTTATGCTTTGGCTGGTTGGCTTTCCATGTGAAGACGAATATTCGAAATTGCCATGGCTTATTTCAGAAAGTCTACAAGCGACATTGGCATAATCCGAGCTCCAACAGCTAACGCCATATTATAGACATTTTCAGCCGATTTGGCATCAATAATGGCTTTGGGGATGTCAAGGTCCTCATTGGCCGCTAAATCAGCACTGATAATTGTATTATTGTTCTCCAATAAGTTCAGTGACATCTCATACGTTGACATCCGGGCTCCAATGTAGCTTTGCTGCAGCAGCATAGCGTTACGGTCCGCATCCATTTTTCCCTGGATTGTTGCTGCCGCAGGCTCGCCGGATATTTTCGTTAAATCAGGCGAATCTTTCATTAACTCATCCCGCAAAGCTATCAAATTATCAAACATCGTC
>JAEYSJ010000192.1 GCA_023434855.1 Bacillota bacterium
CGATGAACTAATTCGTCAATATACGCATTATTTTCAACGGATTCTAAGGAAGCGGCGTCAAAAAAATCTCCGTCATATTTTTTTGACGCACTTCCGTCATGAATACACCAAGGACATATCCCTTCTACTTCTTCGATAGAGTAAAACGGCCCTACAAAGACATATTCCTTCTCTTTATCGCATACTGGGCAGTGGGTTTTATTCTTTTCAATTACTCTAGCATTAATTGGATCAGGATTGTACTTAAATCGTGGCAACTCCATTTTATACCCTCCTAGCTAAAAATCCCTTAGACTTTCCAACCAATATGAATATCTGACTCATGGTAAAATTCAATGACAATTTTAACTTCCGGACAAAATATCCAAGTATCAAAACTAACTGCCGTAACATCATCAATAACTAATAGTGCTTTCTTCAGATTAGTTTTAACAGCAGGTAATGTCACTTCATCCCAAATTATATAAACTTCCTCATTTAAATCGACATCTCCGATTTTGGATAAAAGATTAGAGTATTGCAATCTTTGCTTTCTTTCAACTCTTCCCCAATCTATACGGCCCCAAGAAGTCATAGGAAACGATTCAGCCATTAAATTATAAAGTTCTAAGGTTTCATTAGTACTAAGCTCAGTAGAATCACCCAAGACTAATAAACACTCTTCAAATAATGTCATTTTAGTCCACCTATAATTTAAACTTTTAAAGCATAAAAAACTCTGCAGCTGTTGCTTAAGTACCATAAAAATCGTGTTATCTAAACCATCTTCCAAATAGCCCACAACGTACAATTTGCATGCTCTTCATCTGGGTAATGCTCTTGTAATTTCAGCTGTATTTCCTTTGCTTTCTCAAAATCTTCAATTAATCCATATCGTGAAATCTCACACGCTGAAAATGCTTTAAATTCCGCCCTTTGGCTTACCCGCACGTCTGCTCTAATCCTTGTACGGCATTTTGGAATATTTCTTCAAGCATTTTCTTATCTAGATCAAATTGAGGATTAGATAAGGCATAAGAGTTAACTTCGATACTTTGGTCTGTAGTTGATATTCGCTCCGTTAAATTCAGTATTCCCTCCGCTGGATTATAGCTCTCTTCTCTCAGTAATATATCTCTTAATTCATCTATAATATCCTTTAATGATCGATTTTGAAAAACTACTTTTCCATATGTCTTTTCTGTATGAATTTCAAAGCAGTCTATTTGCCAGTTAACTTTCCACCCCTGCCATTTCTCTTTAATTCGCATTAGCAAACCAGGTGCATCATCAGCTAGCCAATAGTCAAGTGTTCGTTCTACAATATCTATATGAAAACCACCTCTAGGAAGTCTAGATGTCCATTCTGATATGATCAATTCTTCATGGCCGAGAGATCTGTCAATAATATTAACTAGCTTAGGCCCATAGCACAAAAAATCTTCTATAATTCCATCCAAAGGATAGATCCGTGTACAGCCATCAATAAACTTCACACTGACAATGATACTAAGCCAGTCTTTTTCTTTGGGTGGACAAAATATAACAGTTTCTCCTTCAGTCTGTTTAAGGACTTTTGATTTAGGGTATCCCACATACTCTGCTAAGTCAGCAATTCCTTCTGATGCCCACTTTACGTTCCAACCTTCCCAGACTCGTGCTAAAGCCTCCATGTACACCCGCCGGAGGAGAATATCCTGTCGTAGCTCTTCCCCACCATATAGTAAAAGTTTCTTTTTATCTAAATCAAGTACCGTTCCTCCTTCTGCCCATATCTCATCAAGCCAACCAGTTTCTTTATCTACCCTCTTTTGCATTTTGATGAAGTTCAAAGCATGCTCTGGGCCCCAGAATAAATCTTTAGGCAAAGAGATTGCGCACCAATGGCTATAATATAAGCAATATGTAAAATTTTCGATTATAATCAAGTTCGCCCTTTGTCCCATACGATTCTCCCACCTCAGAGTTATTTATCTCTTCCGTGCAAAAAGCTACCGACCACCAATTCGCAAGTTCAAATAATATATTGTTTTGGCTATTCTTTATTATCTTTTAAATCTCCTTTTTATCATAGCGGTTCATTAAAAGTTTCAATTGATTAGAAAAGGCTTCCAGTGAAATGCCTGGAAGCCTTGATTTATTAGCAGATGAAATTTGGCCTCTATTTTAATGAAGGAAACTCTTCAGGCAATACGATAGCCGATCGCTGCTACTGGGCGCGACTTAGAACCGGCATGGATATTGTTGACGTAGCCATGGCTGCAGGGCTTAGTGCAGTGACGGTTAGTAAGGTTGAAAACGGCCGGCAGATCTCCAACTCCCTATCCTATATATTTAATCAGCTATTTTTTCGCTTAGAAAACTTACTCATTATACAATCTGCGTAAGTTTTAAGTAATTATAAACTACTTCTTCCTTGGAAATAACTTCCTGTTTGTAATTAAATTTCTTAGCCCCCCTTATTTCAATATCCCTAACTAACCTAGTAAGTAACGCTATAACTGAAATAACTTCATCTGTCGAAAGCGTAATCTTATCACCATATTTCCACGTAACTTCAGAAGTTCGAGACAAAAAAATTTCATTTACTATTCCTCTATTGTGGGTTATCAGGTTCCGAATTTCAATAATTACTCGCAAACGATTAAAGTCATCTTTCTGAGATATTAGTTCAAAACCGAGCTTCTCCGAAACATATTTGGTCAAATCAAAAAAACCTTTATACGACAACTGATGTACTCGTTTATCTGCTATATAACGTATTAATTCATCAAAATTGCGATATTCTAGAACTTCAGAAACAGTGATAGTATCATTACTCCGTAATGTATCAGGTCGATGAATAAAGACAGTAGTTAAAAAACCAGTGATATAATTAAGATACGTATCTATATATCTACAGTATAGCATTTCTAACAAAAGTGGTTGGTGACTAAAAAACTGCCTTATAGTATCGAGATTATGAGAAACCAAAGAAGTATATCTTTTTTGTTCTTCAGGTTCAGCAGTATCATTCAAAGCTTTTTTAGCTATTAATTTGTCTAAATCATTTCCGCATGATGTTTCTTGAACAAAACGTAAGAAAGTAAATAGTCTTACATGCTCAAGATAAAAGTCCGCACAAGCCTTTGACATTGGCTCTGGAGGAACACCAAAAGATAAATCTCCTTTAATATTTATCGCAATCAACTCCTTTATAGCCCCTTTTAATAAATATAATTATAAATACAATGGTATTTAAGTTTTTCCTCTAGAGAGAAGCCAAAAACGGTTATTATTCTAAAAGTATACAACATTTACTTAAAATAAGAAATCGGATGAATCACATGCTCATCCTTCGGATTAAACCCGGTTAACTTCCTATCGAACAGCATCGTACAGCGCTGCAGACTATACTGCCCAAACCGCTGCCTTATCTTATCTATAGCTGATTCCAGCCCCTCTATTTGCGTCTTATCCCTATCAAACAGATCCAGCTGAATATGCCCATCAGCAGTCACCAGATCAGCTCCCCTGACACCTATGCTCCGGATCGCCCTATCCCACCGATAATTGGCCGCAAACAACTCCAACGCTTTCTGAGCAATATCCCCAGAGAGAAACGTTGGCACAGACAGCTTACCTTGCCGATCAAATGAGTGCAGCTCCTTGTCACGAACGCTAATTGACACAGTTGTACACTTTAGCCCGTGATCCCGGAGCCGTGCTGCAACGCTCTCAGCTAAAACATAAACAATCATTTTTACATCCTCAAAGTTTTGCAAATCTCGAACCGCAGTGGTGCTATTGCCAACAGACTTAACTACGCTTTCCTCGCCAACAAACTTCACCGGCGCCGTATCAAGCCCGTTTGCAAAGTGCCATAGCGTCTCTCCCCATACGCCCAGGAGCAAACGCAGGCTATGTATGTCTCGATTAGCCAGATCACCAATGCTGAGTACAGCCCGGTTTTGCAGCTTTGTGCGTGTAGAACGACCAACATACAGCAACTCTCTGACCGGCAGCGGCCACACCTTTTCACGGAAGTTCTCTTTGGTGATAACTGTGGTTGCATCGGGCTTTTTCATATCGCTGCCGAGCTTCGCAAAGATCTTGTTCCAGGAGACTCCAACTGAAGCCGTAAGGCCTAGTTCCTCCCTGAATCGCTGCCTGATTTTATTGGCCACAGCTTCACCATCGCCGAAGAGCTTCTCCGTACCGGTGATGTCCAGCCAGCATTCGTCGACACCGAATGCTTCGACTCGGTCAGTATAATCGGCATATATTGATTTTGCCAGGCGAGAAAAGCGCAGGTATTTGCGAAAGTCGGCCGGCACTGCAATGAGGCCCGGGCACTTTAGCTTAGCCTGCCAAATGACATCACCGGTTTTAACGCCGAGCGCCTTTGCCGGGCCGTTCTTGGCGAGAACGATGCCATGGCGGGCTTCGGCATCGCCACAGACAATGACCGGATTGTCACGTATTTCTGGATTGTACAGGCATTCCACGGAGGCATAGAAGTTATTTAGATCGACATGGAGAATAGTGCGGCTCATATGCGATTACCTCCTCGAACAGAACATGATAAAAAGGCCACATCTAAATAATGTGACCTCAACTTTCGATAAACCAGCGACCTTCATCGCAGAAAAGATATACTTCCCGCCCATGGACCCGGCAAGTGTAGCGTATGCCCTGGCCGCCGGCTTTAAGTGCTGCAGCCATTCTTACATCCAGCACCCGGTCAACACTGTACACCCGTCCGTCTTCCCACGTTATTGACAGTGGCTTTACTTTACCGTCCCGGCTATGCTCCGCTGTTACATCCACGAATTTTTTATCTGACACATTTACCACCTCGATATAGAACATATGTTCAGTATGCCCATTTTAGAACAGATGTTCTATGTTGTAAAGTGGTAATAAAATACAAAAAAACCTACCACTGTTGGCAGGATTAGCTTTCCAAATGTTGTAACTTAATAAATAAAGATTTTTTAGGAGTGATTTTCTGTTGAAAAAAATATTATCCATAGTCCTTTTTCTTATATTGTCATTAGGATCGGTAGTATATGCAAATGACATATCACAAGACGAAAAACCAATCATGCCAGTATTAATTGTAAATAATTCATTTCTAGAACCACCATCTTATTCAGTAGCAAAATCAAAACCTGAATTGCCACCTCTCTTAATAAGTCACATTACAAAATCACTTGAGGCAAAATTTAATATCAAACAAATAGATAACACTTTTAACATTCTGGATGTCGCAAGTATGGAAAAAGTCGATATCTTGGAAATATATAAAGAAGCAAATTATTCAAACATAATTTTAGTTGAAATTCTTCCTTCTCATATTTCATCACCAAGAAATTTTTATTCAATACATGTTAAAGTTCTAGATATAAAGAATGGAAAGTACCTCTACAACGGCAAACTATGGCGTGAAATGCAGATGCCTCAAAGCGCTGTAAACGATATGGGTATTGAGTTGGAAAAAATCTTAAAAAATATATTCACTCATAGAGAAAATATTTAATATAAACCAGAAAACTAGCTTTTGCATTTGATAAATAACCCGCCCATCCCGAAGGATGAGCGGGTTATTTTGCCCCCAAAAAACAAAACCGACTACCACGAATTTGGCAGGCGAATTATTAACAATTTTATTTAATTTGCGTAATGGTTTCTTCCCGCCCATGGACCCGGCAAGTGTAGCGCATGCCCTGGCCGCCGGCTTTAAGCGCTGCTGCCATTCTTACATCCAGCACCCGGTCAACACTGTACACCCGTCCGTCTTCCCACGTTATTGACAGTGGCTTTACTTTACCGTCCCGGGTATGCTCAGCTGTTACGTCCACGAATTTTTTATCTTGCACATTTACCACCTCAGTATAGAACATATGTTCAGCATGCCCGTTTTAGAACAAACGTTCTGTGATGTAAAGTGGTAATATAATACAAAAAGGCCTGCCACGATGGGCAGGCATAGTAATCCGGTTAGGCCGGTTTCTTCTTTTTAGTTTTGGCTTTTGTTTTATCCTTCTTGATAGCTGCCAGGCTAGCCTCAATTGCTGCCATAATATCAACTACCTGAGGGCCTCCCTCCGGAGCAGCTTTAGATAATACTGCCTCCTGTTCAGCCTTACTGTCAATCAGGGACATAACTGCAGCAAGATATTCATTCTTGTACTTCTCAGGCTCAAATTCGGTTAGTTGCGATTCTATCAGTAGCTTTGCCATTGCCAGTTCCTTTTCTGATGGCTGCACGTCCGGCAATTGCTCTGCTAACTCGGTTACCGGCACAATTTCGTCAGCAAAAAGCATTGTTGATAGCGTTAACGCCTCTCCTGCTGGCCTGATTGCTGCCAGGTATTCCTTACTGCGTAAGACAAACTTAGCAACGCCTACGGAATCAGTTTGCTTTAATGCCTCCAGCAGCAGCGCATACGCCTTGCCTGCGCCTGGTTCTGGGGCAAGGTAATAACTGCTATCGTAATGCCTAGGGTCGATCTGTGACAACTTCACAAAGTCTTGTATATCTATAACCCGGCTGGCCTTTGGTGTTATGGCTTCTAGCTCTGTATCGCTTATTACCACGTACCTGTCCGGCGCTATTTCAAAGCCTTTTGCTATTTCTGCATGCGGAACCTCTTCGCCGTCACTGGCAACCTTTTTATAGCTTATACGGCTAAAATCTGATTTTCGGAGCTGCTTAAAGCTTATGCTTTTCTTTTTTGTCGCATTATATAAGGAAACTGGGATATTAACCATCCCAAAACTTATCATGCCGCGCCATACTGTTTTCATTGCTTTTCCTCTTTCTATCGGGCCCGTTTATCGTTATCTCTATTATATTCCCGGTCGATGGAATGTCCAGGAAATAAAACCGCACTCCGGAGAGTGCAGCGACGATTATTTATGTTCTTTTTTCACGTAATTTACGAGTTTCATATGGAGAAATATAAATCGATTGCAGTATTTGAGCAGTCAATTTTAACACAGCGGTAGCCTCATCCCTTGAAACAGAATCCAGCTCATCATCTTGAACATGCGCTCCATAGTCACCTAAAAACTTAATTTCATCAGCTGTTTCTTTTATGTCAGTAGTTATAAAACGTTTGTCAAACAACAATTCAATTAGTTTTCCTAAGCGTTTAGTAGCTCCATCGCCCTCTCTTCTGGCTTCTCCGCCTAGCTTATCGCAAGCAATCGCTTCGACTACTCTTCTACAAAGAACTACGCATCCTTTCCAGCAATAGGAATTCGCGCATCTCTTTGCCTCAGCATAATCTTCCCTGATTTTTTCTGGTATCGACTCATGTATATTGTTAGCCTCACTATTAGGGATCGGATAAACCCTTGTTATATATCGATTTAGACCTTCATACACAACAAAAATCGGGCCGCATCTTTCACGAGAAGTGTTCGGACAACTCGCCATAAAATAAGCATGATCCGAATGGTGCAAAGGATCAGACTGCGGATTAAGAGTAACCCTATAGCCGCAATAAGGACAAGTAGTTGAAATATCTCGTAACCTAAGTTCTTCTTTGTTTTTTGGCAGGCTCATTTCACCCTCCAGTATAATGTAATTTTTCTTTTCTTACCCAAACAATATTATACTTTAAAATATCAGCAGTGTAGTTTTGTTTTCCCTACTGACCTTTGAACCCTTCCCTCCCAGCGGCTAATGCTGGCTTTCTTTCTTTGCATGCATTTTCCAAAAGCACGAAGATAGTTTAATTAGGACTCAAGTCTATCTATTCTTAATCCGCCAACTATCAAGTAAGCCGTGATCTATTGCTCGATGTTCAGATCTAAGCTGACTTTTATCAATATTTGCAAATAAATCATATTTCTGTACAAGTTTAAAAAAATCAAAATACCCGGGACCAAAATGAACATAATAATAAATTGCAATTAACTCTATAGGTGATAATAACGAAGTTATAAAATGCATATATTGACTTTGCTCTTCATAATTATCAGACGAAGAAGAGGCGAAATATATAATTCCTAAAAAGTTTTTAAAATAATGACCGACCTGATCTTGTCGCGATGCCCAAAACAAATTATATGCCTCTAACATAATTTTAATCTCTCTTTCAGGATCAAGTGCAGCATGCCTAGATATATTGTGTTTTTGCAGTGCTTCATCGCGATAATGTATTAGCTCGTAATTTGCATGCAGAAAAATATCCCTTCCAGTAAAAACTGTTGGACCAATACTATAGTTTAGAGTTTGAACAATTTCATTATGAAAATTCAAAAGATGAAAAAATGTACTTTCAAAGCGCTGTTTTTTCATAGTTTCTGTCTGTTCAACAAACTCCTGGCGAGTAAATTCCATTTCCTGCCTTGTTAATTTCAGTTCTTCTCTTTGAGCATCTAATGCTATTCTACTAAGAGACAATTCCTCATTTTGAATAACAAGTGTTTCACGATTAAGCCGCAATTCCTCTCTTTGCGATAAATATGCTGCTAGAATCATCATAAAACCAGCTAGGCCAAGTATCGGAGAAGAAGACCCACCAATCCAATCCCCTATCTGGGCTAGTTTTTCTGGATTTTTCAAGTTTTCTCCACTAATCAAATAAACTAATACAGGAGACAGAATTCCTAATACAGCTAAAAAAATTGCAAAATATTGATATACTTTTGGTTCTTGATTAATTTTCACGTAATTACACATCATTTCATAAAGAATATTCTATTTTTACTTCGTTGTCATATTATTTATTCCTTTCATTTGCGTTTTTAAAATAAAAAAAAGCCCGGCAGCCGAAGCCGCCGGGCAATGATCAAAACACTCCAAAGAACACTTTATTTACTGCACGCTTATACATGACCTGACCGCCGTTTATATCCTTAACATCGGCCGGGTTTACATGCGCCTGGGCCTCTATGGCTGCGTCCTTACTAAAATTGCGCTGTGCGGCTACAGGAATATAAAAATCCCCTTTATGCCAGCCTACACCAGCGCCTACATACCAATTCCGGTATAAATTGATCTTGTAAACATCAACCTTTTGCTGCTCTTCATTCGGCATAACAACATTTCGGTCAGACTCTTCCAATGCTGCAGGTGGCAAGGAAGGGTCTTTTGCTTTTAGTTGTTCCTGTACCTTTTCAGCTGCAGCGGTTACTGTAGGAGCTGCAACGTAGTAATTAGTAACCGGCTGTATCTTACCGGCTTGCACCTGGTTAAGTTTATCCTGCAGCGCCAGGGCATTCTGCTGGTTCATATGGACCTGATTCTGCAGGGTATTGATATTTTTAAGGGCATCCTGTGTAAGTAATACCGCTTGCTGGTACCGGGCTTCCTGGGCGTTGTGATAGTACACTGCACCGGCAACAATGCCAAATAGCAGTAGTACGGCAATGCCAATGCAGAGTAATTGTTTTCCTGTAAGGTTTAAAGGAATCATGCTCCCACCTCCACGATATAATCAGTTACGCCCCTGGCAATAGCTGC
Source organism: Bacillota bacterium (assembly GCA_023434855.1). The sequence continues at coordinate 9,440 of JAEYSJ010000192.1, forward strand.
AGCAAACATCCTCTTGCCTTCGGCGCTGGCCAAGATAGCTTCTTCTGCAGGATTACTGATAAAGGCCAGCTCCACCAGCACAGCCGGTGCATCAGTATTAATCAGCACATACAAACCGGCTTCCTTATCTACATCACCGTCTGACCAATCGCCGCGAACCGGCAATGTAGGGAATTCCCCCGCCATCTGCGACATAATCATCGTGGCCAACCGATCAGCCTTGGTTTGCCCTCTGCTAGTCCATATCTCCATGCCCGTGGCTGCAGCAGACGAAAACGAATTGCAGTGAATGCTGACGATTAAATCAGAGGCCCAACTATTAGCCTGGTTGCAAATATTTTGTAAGCTATCCGACTGATAGCTGATAGCCTCACAGCCTGCACCATTAAGGTAATTAACTACCTGTGCAGCTACGTCAGCAGCAACATCAGATTCTCGCAGTCCGGACGGTCCGACTGCCCCCGGATCAGGATAACCATCGGGAGCATGACCGGGATTTATAAATACTTTCATTACAATACACCTCACTTTGTTTTAAATCTGTCTAACACTACACTTAACCGGCTACGTAAAAAGTCGAGCAAGCCATTGGCCTGCTCGACTCCTGCATCCCTTAAATTTTCTAGAACGCTAATCGCTTCCGTAGCTGCTAAGTACACCCACGCAACCTTTAACAATAGCGGCGTTTCCCCAGCTGCAACGAGAAGAAAGTCAGCGTTTACTGCCATTATCGTTAAAATTAAGTAGAGAATTAATTTACCTGCGAATCTGTGTTTCATGGCATCAGAATTGATCTTGCCAGCCTTAAATGCGGCCGGGATATTTATGATGCAACGTAGTAGACCAGACAATTTACTGCAGTCCTGCAGATGCTTATAGCTAATGGCAATCCACCTGGTAACAAGATCCACGAAGATTAGCACTGTAAATGCAAGTAATGCGCCACCATGTACGCTTGTCGCCAAACCCACAATGACCGCTAAGATAGTCTTAAATAACCAAGTATCAGCCAGGCTCTGACCGGCCTTTGCGATTGCTTCTAATAAATCTTTATAATCCAACTCTCCCGCCTCCAATAAAAATAGAATAGGAGCTTTCGCCCCTATTCTTCGGATTCATCCTGTTCACTTTTATGCTGATCTTCTAGTTCTTTATGCCCGGGCTTATCATCGAATACCACGGTAAAAACACCGTGATGATCTTTGACCGGCTGCTTAGGTATTTTATCTTCCATAAGCCACCCCCTGTATTTTTAATAGTATATGCGCTGCTCGCATAAAAAATAGGCCTCTATTCGGGCCATTTAATAGCTTTCAATTCTTCTGCTGTTTTGGCTGCATCTATTTGCTCTCGTAACGCCCTTGCTATCTGGTGCAAGCTATTGGAATACTGGGCCAAGGAAACTGACATACCAACTACCTGCGCGGCATCCATTTCCAAGGTTGTATTATCCTGCATAGTCCAATATAGTTTAAACGGCTGCTCCGCTTCAACTACAGCCTGCGCTGCTTGTACAGCTATTGCTATGCGCTGGATGCTTACTGTGTCGGAGTCAATTACTTTGCCAAGATAGGGTACGCCTGCCTGCTCTAAGTAGTCACGCTCCGCTTTAATCTCAGCCCACTTTGCATCTTTCAACTCATTCAGCGGTATTTCCCACGCTTCACCTGTCCACCTATACCGCCAGTCTGGGCGCTGTGATACTTCCGTATCTTCTCCCTGCCGGTCTCCTTCATTGTAAGTCCCGAGACTGTTTATATAGAACCCCATTACCATCAACCTCCTAGTACCAAATTCTAAATATTAATCGCCAGTTTGCTGGTGTGAGTACTACACCAGCACCCGCAGATGCTTTATTAGCTGCATGTACGGGTGCATTCCCAAGCGTAACTTGGATGGCATTTGCGAAAAGTGCTGGTTTTATGGTATGGTACGCAGCGCCAAATATTGTTACAGGATTAATAGCATAGTCCCCAGCAGCATACCCTGCCTCTGCTGTAGCGCATTTTATAAGTACGTCACACTGGCATTTGCTTGGATCCAAGGTTAATCCATGAGTTGCAATAAACGTTGTATTTGTCGCTACTGTGTACTCGGAGCTAAGCCATACCTGAGTACCAAAACCAATATCTGTCTTTCCTATTTTATTATTCAAGGAGGCAGCAAGAGCAGTAATGTCCACTACACCTTGATTGGTTGCTGTGCCGAAGGCCTTGACACACCAAAGCATACTGATAGATTTAGGGCGTGTTTCGTTAGCAGTCCGCGGCGCCCCATTTATCCCATCTGATGTTGGGGTGGTTACAGGAGTTGCCGGGTAATCATAAATAGTACTGCCGCTTGCCGTTGTAGATGCCGTACTCGTATTTATTTGACTACCACCAGAATTAGCGGTCGATAGTCTCCATGAGTGTTCATGACCTTGAAAAGCGTCATCTTGCCAGGTTCCAGGTGTTCTACCTGTATCGCTACCCCGTACAAAGTCAACTATTTTGGGTAGCCTAAAAGTTGTACTACCGTCACCACTGGAATAAGCCCCTACACTGCTTTGTACTGCTGTTTGTGCTTGCCAGGCGGCTTCCGTAATCAACGGAGCATTTGCCTGTACCCATGCCCATAAATCGGGGTAAGCAATACGGCTCACAAGAGCGCCTTGCAGCGCCAGGCTTCCGGGTAATGGGCTATTAGCCAATAAGGGGAACGTAAAGCCTACAGGCATAGCGGCTGTGTTAGTCGTGGATATGGAAAGATTACTTGAGCCATCAAAGGAGCCGGAACCTGTTACGTCGCCCGTCAGGGTAATTGTTCTAGCCGTTGCCAGTTTAGTCGCCGTTGCAGAATTACCTGCGAGTGATCCAGAGATAGTTCCTGCTGCAAAGTTGCCACTAGCATCACGCTGCACTATGCGATTTGCGGTATTTGCATTAGTGGCACCATGGATGCTTGCTGTTGTATCCATATGATTCTTTGCTGCTTCAAGGGTAGTAGCAGGAGCAGTGTAACTGTTTGCCTTACCTGTAATTGATTTTAGCATATAAAAAATGCCATTTAGCAAAGTAGTAATACTACCCGTTAAACTTGTAGGCGCTATAGAGTCTGTCGCAGTTCTACTACCAATTATCGTATCTGTTGCCGCCCCTGCAGCTAATCCACCCGCTGTAATCTTCGGCCCATTTCCAGCAGTCCCACTGTGATCATGGCCGGTAGTGCCTAATTTACCATCAATGATATCCATATTAGCATTTAAATCAGCAATATCAACAACATCTGTGCCCTCTGGCTTATTTAGATTCAAATTAGGTGTTTGTTGCATATCATCAACCTCCGTATGTCCGTAATTGTGCCCAGGTTCTAGTTCCTGCCCCATTCCATTTAAGAGGCAACAACATATTCCAGACGGTGTATGTGTAGCTTATCGAATATCCCAGATGAGCCGGTTTAATCTCATCAAGCATAGCTAAAAATCCCGCCATATTAGGCGGGATTCCCAGCACACCTATGAACTTTACTTCAAACCGATATTCTGCCGGGTACTCAATCACGTCGACTTCCCCGCCTGAAAATGCTATTGCTACACTTTTAATTCTCTCCTTTGTGGAAGTTCCGGAACCTCTAAGTTTTGCTTGAATAATTTCTCGGCGCCGAATGTAGCCATTACTCCTATCTGTTACTAACCCAAGTTCATGCTCCCAGTAGTCTAGCCCCCAGGTTGCCGTTTTTATAAATAACTGCTGCAGCAAATCCGGTATTGCGTAATACCGTAAAACTCCAATATCTTTAGCGAGTATTTCTTGCAGTTTGAGCATTTCCCGGGATTCCTGGTAATACAGCGGCAAATATCTCATTAAGTCAGGTATGTTGAATTCTGGCTGATCAGTATCTGCACTCCCATCACCATAAAGATAAGCGGCATATAGTTGTTTTCCGTAAGTCAATTGCTACACCCCCTTTAGCTGGTTCCATGTTAAACTGCCTGCCAGTGGGTTTGCAGCAATGGCTTGTTTTACTCTAAGCGGCGTCATGTATTTACTATTTTCCGTACCGGCAGTTGCCTCAGCCTGTGTTGCGATATCTGTCGTTTTTACGCCATCTGTAATGCCGTAACCAGCTAATGTTGTCGGATTAGCGCCCGCAGATATATGTCCTTGGGCATTGACCGTAACGGACCGGTAAGTGCCAGCCGCCACTCCGGAATCAGGATGCACATAGTAATTAGCATTTGACGGCGCATGAGCTGTTTGACTATGGTCATAGGCTGTTTTCCCCCGGTCTCCACGGTAAGCCGTCGTTGACGATTCACCAATTATCAAAGAGGATTTAGCTTCCCATGCGGCGATATTGGCATCAGAAACAAATCGATAGTTGGTACTTTGAGTAATTTCTGAAGCTTCATGCCCATGCGTAGCCGGAGTATACGTACTCGGTTTACCTGTCACCCCTGTCCAAGGAACAGATGTCGCTGCCCCGGTAATGGACGCTGGCAGTAAACTGCTAGCATTCAGCCGCAACACTTTATTAGCCGCAGCTGCCGTCACAACCTCAGAAGATGGTAATTTTTGACCAATTAAATTAGTCATAGTCGCTGAAAAGTTCGGATCATTGCCCAATGCATTAGATAATTCATGTAAAGTGTCCAGCATTTCCGGCGCACCATCCACAATGGCGGCAATACTCTGGTCAATATAGTTGATCATCACTGTTTTCAAAGCCTGCAACCGATTAGCTACATCATGAGCGTCGTTGGTATTGGCAGCATGGGTATTTAGATTGCCCTGCACCACATTAGCCTTGCCAGTGGCATCACTAGCCGCTGCACTGATTGCCGCCGTTTTAGCCGCGTCTGCTTTAGCTTGTGCGCTTGCCGGTGTCTCGGCCCCAATCTGGGCCACGGTTACCGCATGGGGATTGTTTTTATTAGCAGTGTGTGTGTCTACACTTGCTTGTACAGTGTTGGCTTTCGTGGAAGCATCAAGTGCTGCAGCGGCGATAGCATTGACCTGCGCAGCATTTGATTTAGTAGTCGCATCCTGTGCCGCCGCACTAATGGCTGCATTTTTGGCCGCATCCGCCTTAGTCTGAGCACCTGCAGGTGTTTCTGCTCCAATTTGTGTGACCGTTACCCCATGCGGATTTTGCTTGTTAGCAACATGGGATGTCATGCGATTGTCAATCTGCTCAACTGCTTCACCGTTTTCCGCTTTATACCGTTCTACTTCCTCTTGCGTAGCAGTCATGGACTGCTGCAACACATTCAAATCATCAGCCTCGACTGTATCCCCTGGAGTTTCATACGTTACATAAACCTTTACAACGGAGGCGAAAACCTTGATATAACGCCGCCATGGTGTTTCTGAGGGAACAGACACAATGTAATTGGTAATCTCTTCACCGGTCAGCTTGGAGCCGGTATACACCCGGATACTAGTATTGGTGATATTGTCGTGAGCAAGTAAGCCTTCAAACTTCCCCTCAACAATCGGTAATTGTTCTTCGATCACATAGGCGCTTCCGTCCATTTTTTTATTCAGCTTCACTGAAAATTGGTCTATTTGATTTGGATAGGTCACCGGCTACACCTCCATGTCAACGCTACCAAGCACCGGTATTTCCTCGCCGGTCAGAGTAACATTGCCGGAAATACCATTCAGCGTCAAACCGCTGTAATCATCCACACCGGGCACCGCTAAGAGCAATGTGCCAATCCGGGCATGGCTGACATAACTGCTGACAAAGGCGATTTCTTTTAAATAAGTCTGCACTGCCGCAGTAAACGATTCATACACACCTTGCAGGCCTACTCCCGGCGCTAGGATTGCTTTTACCGCTATATTAAGGGTTTTACCGGTGGCCGACACTACGGTGACTGTTGCCCCAATGGGACAAACGGTTTCAATGTATTGGGCTACCGTTGTGACCAGTGTCGGAATAGCGGGTTTCATATCGGAATCGGCTATAGCCACTTTGACAGTACCATTGCCATTCCATAAAGGAAATACCTTAGCATCACCTACACCGGCCACTTCCCGCGTCCACTGTTTATAATGATAAATATTGCCACTAGTGATAGGCTGCCGCACTCGGAAGTGGTAACGTTTCTTTAGGGAATCGTCGGTTTCTTCATCCTCACCGGACGTGATAACATCGGCAAGCTCCGCTTTAGCCAATCCTTCAATATAATTGACTGGAACCATGTTTCCGAACGGGATATTCCCCACATCACCGGAAGTTTCGCATTGTAACTTATACTTACCGATGCTGATCCGCTCGACAGCGATATAATTCAACCTTTCAATCGTGAAGCGAGCACCAATATCCACGTCGAAAGGGACGTTGCCGGTGGCATAAAAAAAACCCTTACGCAGTGCGTAAGTAGCAGCAATCCGGTCTATTCCTATTTCGGCGGCACGCATGGTTAGGTATTCATCACTTGAGGTATCAGCAAAAGCCAATTGCAAGTTAATGTCTAATTCAATATATGCCTGGGTTAGTTCGGCAGCAGCAGGTGCCAAGGCATCATAAATGATGCTGCCTTCCCGCTTATCGAGGGTGTTGGGCACCCGGTCGAGCATCCGCTGCAGGATAGCTTCATAGGTCATGGATTCGTACATACTTAAATACTCACCTCTTTACTCAGTTCTAGCATTCCTGCAGCCGTTACCACCGTAAACACTGCTATAACGTCGCCTTTCTTGTGGCTTAGCTTAAACTCCCTAACATCGCTTATCCGGTCATCATACTGCAGGGCCTCCTTAATTCGCCGCGGCAGTTCCGAATACACATACGGCAGGGGCTTTCCGAACAGATCTTCCAGTTCGATGCCGTAGCCCCAACTGTAAATAATATAACGGTATCGCTCCGTACTAAGGATTTTATAACAAGCCTGCCGGATTGCCTCCAGGTCGCTTGTTTTGTTGCGGATGGACTCATCCTCAAGATTCATTTTATAAGTAAGATTCGGATATTGGACAGTTTGGATGTTTTGCGGAATCACCGTTTTTCCGGCAGCCGGTATCACATCCTCACCCCCTTTACAGCCATTGTCCGCTCAGGTTTGTATGAGCAAACACGCGCCCCAGGACAATAAACGCCTGGCCACCTTTTTTCTGTATCATAAATACCTTTTCACCCACATTCAGACCATTGCAGATAGTTATTTTCTTACGACCTTTATAATCATGATCGTGACTGGCATAAGCCGCACTACCGCTGCCGCCAGCCCGCATTTCCGTGATATGACTGACCTCAATATCTACTTCATAATCCCTGACCGCATCTGTAAGCCAAAGAAATTCTGTATCCAGAACTTCCTGCTGCTCGGTTTTTATTGTGAGCGGATTGACAGTTTCAACCGTGCCTACAATCCAGTCAGCAGGATAGCCAGCCTCAACGGCAGCAAGAGCAGCTTTTTTAATAAGAGTAACAACGTCACGGTCAGACATTGATCACACCGCCTCGAATCCGCAAATCCATCGTGTGTTCATTGTTTTCAAAGGTGTGAGTGACCTTTTCCACCAACATGTAATGCTGATTGAGCACAATGTCTCCCAAGTCCAGAGAGACACCAATTGCACTGCCGCCCCGGACGCGGGTATCCCCGATTGCATTTTTAATAGTCAAACTGCGCGTGGCCTGGTTGTATGTTTTTAGCAGTTGCTGGACTAACGTCACAGCGTTGGCGACTTGCTTGTCATCAATGGATTCGCAGTATTGCAACACACCCCAACAGGCAATGCTTTGACTGTCAAGTTCGATATACGGTTCTCGTTTCTGTGTTTCCTCGTTATCAAAATACAATTTGATTTTGTTGTAGGTGTCCTTATCGATGCTGGAAGTGTAGGTGAAATCTTCGGCAGTTTCCGCATCGATCAGGATATCCACTCGCATGTTCTTGGCATTCTGCAGTATCAGTTGGCCGAAATCATCATAGAGAACATAGACCTCACCAGTGGCCTTCTGTGTCAAATCGAGAGCGGTAAGGATGATATCAAATAGGGTTTGGTTGTTATCACGGCGCTTTTGAATGGTGTAGCCAGTACTCTCCAGCGTCCCGGTTTTAAGCTGAAAGTCATCAGCAATTGTTTTTACCACCTCATCGGCGCGAAGGTTAGAGTAATTTTTTATCTCTTTATTCTTCAGATAGCGTAGTTGGTCATAAGCTGTGACCGTGATAATCTGGTCTTTGTTTCTGGTCTTAGTAAAAACATAACCGGCAAACATATTTTTATTATCGACACTCATTTTTACAGGATCGCCTTCGGCAAAATCCAAAATGCCATCATTGACGACCTTAAAAGTCAGTTTGCCTGGCACGCCGCAGCGCTCCCATTCGATCTGAATGCCTTCGCAAATAGCCGGCTGATAGATTTTTTCTTTATTTCGATTTTGTATCATTAATTGGACCGTCGGCATGCTATCACCCCAAATTTAAAACTGTTCCTTTGCCAACTTTATTGTTTCGAATACCGTTTAATTCTGCCACGCTGCGCCAATCCAAACTGCCGCCGGCCGCTCGCCGGCACGCCTCCCATAGGGACATATCTGCAGTTACTTTGTACGCCTTAGGCACTTCTTTGGTGGCCGGCCGCGTTTGTTTTACGGTGGCCACATCTTCGCCTTTTTCATTTTTAGTAATTACGAGCTCCTTGGTCCCATAATCCCGGTACTGCTTAAACCGCATCGGCACTTGCCAGTCAAATCCATATTCGCTGCTTTCATTAACAGCGTAATCTTCAAGTGTAACCTGCATATTCGTATCGGACAGGTATTCGAAGCTCTGTCCAAAGCGAGCAATAATAAGGCGAAAAGGCTTATTATCCATCTTCAGTCGTTCGAAGCCCGTAATGTAATCCTTCGCATAGGTAATTTCAGGCTGTGCTCCGGACAGCCGGGTAATAAAGTTAGAAATATTATTACCATAGAGCGCGAAGGGATAAAATTGATTTGGCATCAATACCTCAAAGCTGATCTCCGTCAGCCCTGGCGTCTTGATGATATTGATTTCCCCTTCGTTGATCAGACTGACCGTTTTATTCTTGTTATTGACCTTCACCTCCATCTTGGGAGGAGGCACTGGCAGAGGATTGTCATTGAGGAAAAAATAATACATTACTCATGCACCCCTTCGGCGGCGTTAGCCAATCGCTCCTGCATATACTGGCCCAGGCCGTCAATATAGCCGTCCAGATCTCCTTTATTATGCACAGTAGTTGTCATGCCGGTCATGTCGATTTTTACTGTGCTGTATTTGGTCTGACTGACATACTCCCGGTCGGCGATATCCCGCATATATTTGATATCTTCATCTAAAATGCCAAGCGCATCTTTAATACCTTTGGTGTTATTGGCGGTTTCAGCATTAGAGGGATCAAACTTAAAATCATCCTTCGACATATCCGGTATATTAAACATGTCTTTAAGGCCGTCAGTTAAATGTTCCATAAATGTGCCTTCCCGGACATAACTGGACCATTTCTTAGCCCCTTGGAAGTCAACGGTACCGACATAATCCACCGTGCCAATCTTTGTGCCAAGTAAGGAGTTCAGCCCGGTTGCTGCTTTATTAATTATTCCTACAAGGCCATTAATCATCCGGGCCATGGTGTTGACACCGCCTTCGCAGGCATCAATCATGAAATCCATTACATCTGCAAAGGTATCCCGTAAATTCATGCTGGATAAGCCCCAAAGAGTAAGAGCAGCCACCATAACACCAACAATAACAGCCGCAACCGCCAATATGGGCGCAGATACGGCCCACGTTGCCACTGCAAGCAGGATTTGCGCTACCGTAGCACCACTAGCGGCAATTGTCCATGACATTTTTGCCGCAACTATTGCTAGAATGGCCCATCTATAAGCAGCCATAATTGCATTGGCTATTGCCATTACTGCAATCTGGCCCCATATATACGCCGTCACCATCGCATTCATAGCGGCATTGTAGACCATTCCAGCATTCAGAACAACCCATCCCGCAGCAAGCCCCAGGATTGCAGCCAAAACATATGGCATGGCAGCCGATATTGCTTGTAATTGGATGATCCAAAGGGCCGACGACCAGCTAATCGCATAACCCAGCACATTTACAATAATAGATGCCAGCCAACTAACACTGTCAATCGTATCGGCTAAAGCCGTACCGACAATCAGCAGCACCGGGTAAATTCGGTTCAACATGCTGTCCAGATTCTTATTATTGGCAATCCGGCCAAGTGCCTCCCATACCGGTGTAAACGCCTTATAGACCACATTACCTACCATGGTAAAAGCCTGGCTAAACGTTACAGGCATTTTTTCAAAGGTAGCATTTGTTTCATTCGCCGCAGCTAGCATCGCGGCTTTAACAATCCCTGATGTGACTTTCCCTTCCGAGGCCATTTCCCTGAGTCCCCCGGTTGTCACATTCAGGTACCTGGCGATAGTCTTAACAATGGTCGGCGCTTGTTCCAGTACCGAGTTCAATTCCTCGCCTCGTAGGGCACCGGCTCCCATAGCCTGTGTCAGCTGCAGCATGGCCGCCTGAACACCTACTGCTGATGTACCGGATATGGCAAATTGTTTATTAATCTGCTCCATAAAAGCCACCAGTTCCTGGTTACCGGAAAAAGCTTCCCCGGCCAGTACGCCCATTTTAGCAGCAGCATCTGCTGTTGCCTGGTAATCACCGCGAGCATTCATGGCCGAGCGAAAGATCATATTCTGCAGTTGCGCTGTTGTCTGCAGGCCGTCATTCATTAAATCAATCCGGGCTTTGGTTTGTGAATATTCATCAGACAGCTCCTTTGCCATCTTCTGCACGTAAACAGCAGCTAAGGCTGTTCCCGCTGCAATCGCTTGGGTCGCAAGGGCGCCCAATGCGTTCCCTGCCATCCCCGCGCCGCTGGTGATACCACTAAACCCGCTACCCATACGGCCCACGCTGCCTGCAGTTGAGGCAAGGGCTACATCCGTCCGAGCAATTGCTACCTGTAGATTATCCATGCCACTGGTCAACTGGCGAGTAGAACCGGACATTTTTTGAATTGTATCCGTAAACCTATCTCTTAGGGATATTACCGCCTCCAATGAAGCCATACTGTCACCTCTTGCGCCGGCGGCCAGGTGTTGCCTTGCCTGATTTCTTTTCCGCTTCTTTTGCGGCCTGAGCCTCTTTTTCCGTTTTGTGAGCTATGGATCCCATAATAAATGCGCGGTCTTCAGCTGATAGGGTGAAAAACGCGCTGGGCAGAATATGGAGCTTATGCAGGCAAAAATAGAGGACGTTTGCCCAAATGTCCCCCCCTGCAATTAGTTTTTTACTGTCTTAATTTTTTCTTCCATGCCAGTTTCAAAGCCCGAAATTTGCTGCACAACATTTGCTAGGTCATTGACCTCACCCGGCAGCAGCATAGCCCGGAGCGTAGCGATTTCCCCGACTGTCCCCCATGAATCCTGTAGTTCAGCCGCTTTCAAATTTGGAAATACAACGGAGGCTTTCAGCATTTCGTCGCGAACCTTGCCTTGGTCGGTAACCACCATCAGATTGCGTGGATTATCCGGACTAGGTACTTTCTTTTTTGCTTTGTCCAGGATTGCTTCGAATTCCTCACTGGTCAGCGGCCGCAGTTCCCATTCCAGCGGATTTCCTTCCGCGCCTCGAAAACGCTCGGACGCTGCATATTTCACATTTTCAACCGGAATTGCGCTTTCTTTGAAAAAAGATTTCATATCCATTACTGTTCCACTCCTTCAATTTCCCTAAAGCTTTTAATAATCTCAAAATCTTCAAAAGTAAAATCGATGTCTTGCTCCAGCAGTTCGCCATCGGCATCGAACGCTGCAATATCGCAGCCGTCAATGTTGCAGTCTTTCAAGGTCACAATCTGTGCTCCGGCATCAGATGTCGGGTCTTCATTGACCACCATCATGTCAAAATACTGGTCCTGGCCGGTATCCTTCGCTTTCTTTACCATGTTAGTAAACAGCGAGGTGTTTTGGTAAATGGTTAAGCTACCAGAACCGGTCATGCTGACGGTTTTATGCCCTTTCATCATCCGGCCGAGAATAGGCACTTCAACTTTTTCTTTTTCCACGGTCGCTGTAAGGTTTTTCGCCTGTAGTATCAAACGGCGATCACCGTTAACCGTAATATAGCAGCTGGCCAATTTAGCCAGTAACACATCTTTAGCATGCATTGTTGTCTGTTTCATGTTTCGACCTCCTTTCTTAGGCTACAATGACCTGCATATACAGCCGGTCCATAACTCCTACCGGCTCCACTGGATCGGTGACCAGCACCGCACCTTTTTCCAGGCCTTTTTCTACAACAACATCATCGGCATTAAAATTCTGGATAGCCCGGATTCGCTCCAGTTCCTTATGATGGTAGATAATATTGGATTTGAGCGACGCCCGGCCGATTTCGTCATTGCCGACTTTACCGAGGAAGCTGTCGTTGAACATCGTGGCAATATCAATCGCTATCTGGTCCAAAATGCGAATGACCTGATTATTGCTAAAATCCTTGTTCTTCTCCGTTGTAAAACTGGTAAAGCTGTTAACATCTTCGAGTATCCGGACGCTTTCTACATACTCTCCGCTAATGCGTTTACCAACACCATGAAACACCACATGTCCTAACTGCAGATATTTTGCCAATTCCAACTGTTTCAGATTGACGTCCACTGTATATTCTCCATTGTAGGTGGTGTTGGTAAGGCTAGCATTAATCGCGCAGCTGGCCTCAGCCCCACCCAGCCAATACACCAGGCTTGCCGGAGATGAACCTGCGTCGGTAACGCAATTTTTTATAGAGATAACACCCTCGTAATCAGCATTTTCTACGCCGTGTACGACTACCTGGAATTTCATCCCCACATCATCGCGCATGCGTCTGGTATAGGCAATAAACAGACTCTTGATAGTCGCCTCAGTGGATGGGCAAATTAGGATATTAAAGTATTTCTGTTCGGATAGGTCAAGGAAGGATTGATAGTCGGCACCGGTCACTGTTCCATTTGTGCCGCCGGTCAGTGGCGTTCCGGCCGTTGCTGCCAATTCAAAGTCGCGTTTAAAAACAACATAGTCATTGTCTGCAATAGCAGTCATAGCGGCCACTGTCTGCCGGTCCACTACCGATAGACCAAGATAGGTTACAACTTCGTAACTGTCTTCATGATCCAGGCTTTCAGCAATGACGATTTTCAAGTCGTTACCGCGGACGCCGCTATATTTCGCCTTGGCAATTGCGTTTTCCGCCTTAACTGCACCGCTACTATTCAGGCGATAAAAATGACCTGTTTTTAGGTTCAAGAACAGGTCACGTAAGGATTTTAATTTGTCGTGAGTATAGTCGTAACCAAACAGTTCCAGGCTATCGGTTTGGAAATCAGCCTGGTCTACAGTGAAAATTGAACCCTCCGGGCCCCAATCCAATTCAATTGGAATCGCCGCATATCCTCTGTCGGCAAAGTTGACGATTGGCCGATCCTTGCTTTTGAAGTTAATGTATGCGCCCGGTAGGACCTTGTTCTGAAATATCCAAGTACCACCTCCATATGCCATTAGAGCTCGCCTCCGTTGATTTGTTCTTTAATCTTTGACTGTTTAAAGTCGCGAAGAAGTTTCTCAACTTCCTGTAATGCATAGGCCTGTCCAGATCGCAAAAGCGATACCAGAACATCCCGTTCAGCACGGAATCGCTCTGATGCGCAAATCTGCTCGGCGGTAAAGACAGAACCCGTTGGGGACTCCGTTGTTTTCGCCATACTATTCTCCTTTCAGCCGTCGGCTTTGGTTTAACGTTTCCATGTATTCGACAACATCTCGTTCATATGGATATCGGCTATGCCATTTTAGGGTTAGTTGCGCCACTCCGTCATCCAGTTCTTTTGTCTGTATATCTGGATTAAGTCTCATATACTTCCCGGTATATGTTCCGTCCAAAGCAATAACCGGTATAACGCACCGCCTTAGTCGTAGTTTCTCGGCAATTGAATGCGCCGCAAGGTGGGCCTGTTGAGACGAAACTGCAAACACCTTCACAAATAAATGATAGGAGTTTCGATAAGTCGTTATCGTATCGCCGGCACTTATTACAATGGGTACTGGAAAGTACATCGAAGGAATGACCATATCCTGAGGGATGCGGTTTGTATAAACTTTTACGGGGTTTTGGTTGTAGCAAAAATTCATTATGCTGCCAACTTCATCTTGCAACATGTTTCCACCACCTAAAATTCATCCAGCCATTCTTGTAGCCGCTTCTCCAGGGATGCAGGAAGCATTTTTTCAAAAATTGCTATGGATAAGTCAAAATAATGATATCCTTCCCACCAAGAACCATTAACCAGTTTGTGTCCATCGTTTACAATGGCAGCATATTCAACATTAGTTCCCACTTCCAAAAGTAGAGCGTTGTTCTTCATTTTAAACACGCAATCGCCATTACCCCTCGAAAACGAATTTAATAGTCGCCTAGTATCTACAACGCCAAGACGAATAATTTCATCTTGTACAACACCTAAAAACTCCATGCCCATTGCTTCAAGCCAGACAGCAAACTTTTTTTTCAAATTTCCGTTGGCGGTCTTTTCAAGTTTAGATGCAAATTTTTTTAGTTGGCGAATATCAACTATCGATTTGCCAGCCAAGCTATAATGCTCCCTTTCTGGTTACCACCACTTCAATATGGTGTTTTTTTATCGTCCGGGGAATCTGGGCCTTATATTTCACGCCACCAAAGACAATCTTGTCATTTAATCTCACATCCTGACCATAAGGGAAAGAAACAGAATAGCTTTGAACAATTTCATTACCTGGTTCTCTTTGGGTAATCGTCTGGCTTTTCTCCGTAAACTTACAAGGAATATCTACCATATCCGGATTATCCGCATAAACAAAACCAGCCTCTCCCGGCAAGCCGTAGCCGGTAGAGACTGATTCGCTCCGTAAGTGGTATATATCGCATTTATCCGTTAACAATGATCGAAAGCTCACAGTGCCCTCATTTTAAAGCTTACTGGCCTTTTTGGCGCCGGCTTCTGTATAAACTCAGCTATAAGTAAGTCAATTGCCGGCTTACTTATTGTACGACCATCAGGCAACGTATAGCTGTAATCGCCCAGCCTTTCCGAGCTGTAGCCCTTCGCAATGCTCTCATCAGAATTAACCAAGGCATAATACTCAGCCAGCTTAATTAACGCCAGTTCAATAGGTGCCGGTAAGGGAATATAGGCAGGAGCATCAAAACGATGCCCCGCCTTAGTAAACAATTCAGTTTCGGCCTGTAAGATATCACTTGCCAGTTTACTAGGAGCTCTTGCCTTTACAGATTCAAAGTCTGTATAAGCAATCACTTGTTCTGAAGTTATTAAAGGCAACAACATCACCTACTCTTCGGTTTTATCGGCTTTACCACGACTTCGGGGAGTTTCTGGCTTCTTAGGCTCGGCTGTCTTTTCATTTGCTTTTTCATCGTCAGCTTGGTCAGTCTGCAGCACCCCTTCTGCCGCAGCAGAGGATTCTTGATCTTCATTAAAGTAATCGCCAAAGGTATTAACTACATCATCCTCTAATGAGTAAGCGACATCCGGGTAAAAAAAGCGCCCTCCACCTATATGGAGAACGCCCTTTTCTTGCTTAAGTTTGTATTGTTTAGCCATGTTCATCCTCCTACAGCTTAGTACCGGTCATCCATGCTACAGCATCAACTTCCCGGACAACCGCATCAAGATAGGCATAAATAATGTGATAAGTCGCATCTTTAGCCGCCGCCGTCGCACCTTGCGAAGTACGGTTATAGCGCAGCTCCCGGGTAAAGACCGGTTTAAAATTCTTGAAAGGCGTAAGTGCCGCAAAGCCACTTTGCAGATTGGCTACGACTTCAACGTTGTAGCCGGCGAGACGACTTAAGCGACCTTCTTGCAGTACAGCATCACCGAATCCGGTCTGCCGCTGAGTCGCTAAAGAGACAATTTTATCATGCGTTCCCCGCGTGATGAACCAGGTGATATCATCATGAGCATTTTTATATTTTTCCGGCAGCACCTGAATATGGTTGGTAAAGTCGGCAATCGTCGGAGCAGTGCTTGCCAGATCCGTTTTATTAGGTGATGTCTTAGCTTTCTTGACGAACCCATCAAGGATACTAAGAAATGCATAATTAGGATCAGCGTTATCCGTTGCAGTATCACCATTGAAAATCAGGTCCTGCAGGTCCACGCCAAACTGCTTTTGAATCATAGCAATAACCGTTTCCTCAACATTTTCTCCCCGGGCCTGCTGGTTGTACCAAACATCATCATC
>JAEYSJ010000206.1 GCA_023434855.1 Bacillota bacterium
CTTTGACAATAGACAGACCGAGACCGGTGCCGCCACCAGAACGGACGCGGGATTTCTCCGCCCGGTAGAACCGGTCCCAGATGTAAGGCAGGTCAGCCGAGGGAATGCCGGGGCCATGGTCACTAACAGCTATGGATATTTCCTGGCCTGTCTGACGCACAGTGATGGTGATGTCTGACTCCGGTAGAGCGTGACGAATGGCATTGCTGACAAGATTAGTCATAATCTGAGACAGGCGATCCGGGTCTGCCAGGACGGGGCGGATATTAGCCGGAATGTCAAGTTTAACGCTCAATTGTTTTTCAGTCAGCAACGGAATATATTTATCCTTTTCCGTTGTGAGAAAGAGATGTAAGTCAACTTGTTCATTAATAACTGATAATTCACCGGCTTCAAGCTGGGCAAGATCCAGCAAATCACCAATTAAGCGGTTAATGCGGTTAGACTCATCCACGATGGCTTTAAGATAGCGTTGCTGTTGTTCGGGGCGGGTGGCTAAACCGTCCAGGATGGTCTCCGCCAGAGCCTGGATAGAGGCCACCGGAGTCTTGAGTTCATGCGATACATTGGCTAAAAAATCACGACGGTTTTGTTCGGTATGGGACAATGATTCGGCCATACCGTTGAAGGTTCGTCCCAGGCTGCCAATTTCGTCATTAGCCGTGGCAGTAGTCCGGCTAAGATAGTCTCCTTTGGCGAATTTATGGGCAGCCTGACTAATGTTGGCGATAGGACGGGTCAGGCTGCGGGAGGTAACAAAACCTACGACAACTGCACTGAAAACTCCTAATAATAAAGCGTACAAGAGCAATCTTTCTAGCGTGTCGGTTGTTTTGTTAATGCCAACTATCGGGGCATATAAAAACAAGGCGGTAGGTACGGGAGCGTCAGGTATGGGGAGTGCTACGATTATTGCGGGATCGGCATTTCGCCGCTCTGTTCGCATCCAGGACTGAGGAGTGCCGGCAAACAGGGACGCAATTTTATCGGTATTTTCCGGGAAAAATCTAGTGGCCCAGCGTTCCGGCGGTTTACCGGCTATTACTGTGCCATTTTGATTTATCAGCCAAAGCGATGCTCCTACCAGGTCGCTCATGTGACCAAGGATATGATCGGATGGAATGCGTCCGGCACTTATTGTGGGGGTCAACAAGGAAATTACCGTATTGCCATCATGCAACAATTCATGACGTTTATTCTCCACTACTTGCCACCGCACGAGATAGGTAAACAGTAAGCCAAGAGTAATAGTGCTAACAAGTATTACCACAATATGCGATAGCAGCAGTTTACTGAAAATTGAACGAATCATTTGCCTGTTACCTCAAATTTATAACCGGTGCCCCACACGGTATGAATATAAGTATATGCGGCACTGTCAATTTTTTGCCGTAAACGTTTAATGGTGGCGTCAACTGTCCGGTCGTCGCCGCTAAAGTCATAGCCCCAGACATTGGTTAAGAGCTGTTCACGGGAAAAGGCAAGGTGCGGGTGACGGGCCAAAAATAATAGCAATTCAAATTCTTTGGGAGTCAATGAGACAACCTGGCCATCACGTTGTACCGCCTGGATGGCGGGCGCGATAGTGAGTCCGGGAAACTCCAGGGCAGCACCCGAGGGCGACAGCAGGCCGCTGCGCCGCAAAACAGCCTTAACACGGGCCACTAATTCCCGGGGGCTAAAAGGCTTGGTTATATAATCATCTGCTCCCAGGGAAAATCCTGTCATTTTGTCAACTTCAGCGCTCTTTGCTGTCAGGAATATTACCGGAACAGGTCGTTCCACCGTCCTGCAGATATCCCAGCCTGACATTTTGGGCAGCATTACGTCAAGGATAAGGAGATCGGGCCGTTCCCTGGTCTCAATTTCAATGGCTTGATCGCCGTCCGCCGCCGTAAAGACGGTATAGCCTTCCTTCTCCAGGTACAGGGCTACTACTTCTAGGATATTAGGCTCGTCATCAGCCACTAATATTTTTATTGACATATTCTATGCCTCCATTGGTATTCATGCTAGCTAAAATGTATCATAATCCTGGCATTTATTCTATAGCAGGTGACAATTTTATTTTGACATATTGCCGGTCAATTAGTAAAGTTAAATAGGATATTGCATTAAATTGGGGGAGTAAATGTGCGCGCAAGTATATTAAGTATATTGCGGCAGAATGCGGGGGAATATTTATCCGGTGAGGAGCTGAGCCGGCAGCTTGATGTATCACGGACAGCTGTTTGGAAGCACATCCGGCTGTTGAAGCAAGAGGGTTATGAGATTGAAGCTCACTCCAGATTGGGATATTGTTTACGGCAGACGCCTGACTTGTTGTTGCCTGATGAGATTCGAGCGCATCGTAATGTCAGGCTGCTTGGTAAAGAAATTCACCATTTTATGGAAATTGATTCTACAAATAATGAAGCTAAAAAATATGCGGCAGCCGGATGCCCGGAAGGTACTCTCGTAGTGGCTGAAGCTCAAAATGGCGGAAGAGGGCGGTTGGCCCGTGGTTGGTTTTCACCGGTACAGAAAGGAATTTGGTTGTCGGCGGTGCTAAAACCTCTTCTCAGGCCCATTGATGCGCCAAAATTCACCCTTTTGGCAGCTGTGGCGATCACCCGGGCAATTAGAAACGTTGCACAGGTAGAGTGTGGCATTAAGTGGCCTAATGATATTCTGTTTCAGGGAAAAAAACTGGTGGGTATTCTCACGGAAATGAGTGCGGAAATAGATGTTATCAATTATATAGTTATTGGCATGGGGATTAATGTTAATATTGATTCAGATGAATTCCCGGCAGAAATCGCCGGTATAGCAACCTCGGTAGCGGCTGCCGCTGGGTGGCCTATAGCAAGGATTGAACTGCTAACAGCAATCCTGACTGAATTGGAGAGCCTTTATTATACGGCAATAAATGAGGGATTCTTCAAGATACTGGATGAGTGGCGAGCGTTATCGATAACGCTGGGACATACGGTAAATGTAGTAGGTGTTAACCAGCAATTTGCCGGAGTAGCACTGGATATTGACGCTGAGGGAGCGTTATTGGTGGATACTGCACACGGGATAGAACGTGTTGTTGCCGGAGATGTATCTGTTCGGAAAGCATAGTGTAAGTTTCTTATATCTTTTTATAATGTTGACATAGATGATAACAATTTATATACTAGGACTAACGTATACAGTTATTGGAGGAAATTTCTTAATGCTTTTGGTGGTTGATATCGGCAATACTAATATTGTACTTGGCACATATGACGGCGATAAACTGCTGCATCATTGGCGGATATCGACGGACCGGCTGAAAACCGGCGATGAATACGGGATGCTGATTAACAACTTATTTGGATTTTGCGGAATCAGCATGAAAGACATAACCGCAATTATTATTTCATCTGTTGTGCCGCCGCTGGTAGTGCCGCTTATCAAAATGTGCCAGCGATATTTTGGTGTTGAGCCGCTGTTGGTTGGGCCGGGAATAAAAACAGGAATACATATAAAATATGAGAATCCGCGTGAAGTAGGTGCTGATCGTATTGTAAATGCTGTGGCCGCTTATGCCAGATACGGCGGCCCATTAATTATTGTGGATTTTGGTACAGCTACAACCTTTTGTGCCATTGCTGAAAATGGTGATTATCTCGGCGGTGCCATTGCACCGGGTATTGGCATTTCTACCGAGGCGCTGTTTCAACGGGCAGCAAAACTGCCCAGAATTGAACTGGTAAAACCGAAGAATGTCATTTGCCGTAATACGGTTGCCAGTATGCAGTCAGGCATTATCTACGGCTTTACCGGCCAGGTGGATGAGATAGTACGGCGCATGAAAGAGGAAATGGGACAAGAAGCTTTTGTGGTGGCTACCGGTGGGCTGGCTAATTTGATTGCTCAGGAGTCCGGCACAATTAATGTGGTGGAACACTTTTTAACATTAGAAGGATTGCGCATTTTATATGAACGCAATTCATAAGTTTCTGAGATATGGCGTGATATTCTCACGTCATATTTTTGTCTATAACGCACTAAAGAATTTAACACAATCTAGATAGTCTGGCAGAAAGGGCGAACGGGATTTCGCTGCCATCTGTCGCAAGTTGCTCAATCCCGTCCACCCTTTCTGCCGAGTGCAGCGAAGTTAATGCATTATACAGTTTGAATTTATCGTGTTCTTTGCATCAAAGCGGGAAAAATAAAATGAAAAACAAAAATATTTCGTTGGTAACTACTTTTTAAATGCCGCGAACTGCTTAGAAGCCGTCAGATGCTACCGTCTTATAGTTCTAACTTACTGCGAATAACAATTTAGATACCACAAGGTAGACATTAATCAGACCGGCGTTTCATAGTTCTAACTTATTGCGAATGACGATTTAGATACTACAAGGTAGACTTTAATCAGACCGGGCGCGACGACGATTCTGCTGTTCGATTATCCACCCAGAAAGGCTGCAGTGAGGACCGCAGTCGCACGTTCTGGTTGCATGGTTTAGGAACTGTTAGCTTGTACGGCGCCGCAGATGACGGCTTATAAGCAGTTCCCACCTTAAAGTGAATAGATACTATTTAGGAGAGATCGCATGAAGATCGGGGATATACAACTGAAAAACCAGGTGATCTTGGCGCCGATGGCAGGGGTAACCGATCTGCCTTTTCGCCTGCTGGCAAAGGAAATGGGCTGCGGGCTGGTTTATTCTGAAATGGTAAGCAACAAAGGCTTGCTGTATCAAAACTGCAATACTATTACTATTATGCAGTCAGATGAGCGGGAACGTCCGGTAGCGGTGCAGATTTTCGGTTCAGAGCCTGAGGGCATGGCGGCGGCGGCTAAGATGGTAGCACAGGCCGGCGCTGATATTATCGACATTAACATGGGATGTCCTACTCCGAAGATTGTCAAAAATGGGGAAGGATCAGCCCTGATGCGGCGGCCTGAACTGGCATATCGTATTATGACGGCAGTAGCTGAAGCGGTAGCCGTGCCGGTAACGGTAAAGTTTCGCAAAGGCTGGGATGAATCTTCAGTGAACGCAGTGGAAATGGCTAAACTGGCACAGCAGGCCGGCTTGGCGGCGGTAGCGGTGCATGGCCGTACGAGGGAACAATTTTACGCTGGTCAGGCCGATTGGAATATTATTAGTGCAGTCAAAGACAGTGTAACTATCCCGGTGATTGGGAACGGTGATATTCGCACACCATATGATGCTGAACGCATGTTGACTGAAACAGCTTGCGATGGCATAATGATAGGGCGGGGCGCACAAGGAAATCCCTGGATCTTTCGCCAGGTAAGCCAATATTTGCTTACAGGTGAGCTGTTGCCGCTACCAACCGTCAGAGAACGGTTGGCAGTACTTATCAGACATTTGGATATGTTGCTGGTTTATAAGGGCGAATATACCAGCATTAGGGAAATGCGTCGTCATGCAGCCTGGTACACTAAAGGTATGCCTCATTCAGCCGAACTGCGCCTTAAATTTAACCAGGCGGGGTGTCGGCAGGATTTTGTAGATATTTTGCAGGAAATACAATTGAAGAATTAAGCACTATCAGGTGGTCTGGCAGAAAGGGTGGACGGGATTTCGCTGCCATCTGTCGCAAGTTGCTTAATTCCGCCCACCCTTCTACCGATTCACAGTTAAAAAAATCGTTGACACGTTATATAGAGAACGGTGGTGATTATGTGTCGCAAAGCATTATTATGCCGGTGGCTAACGGTGTTTTGCCCAGGCCACATGGCGGTGAGATTACCGGGATGTTTATTATGGATCAGGGTGGACAAATTCTATCCCGTGTGGGAGTGGGCAAGGATGTGTTGGTTTGTCCCTGGATTGTAGATGACGAGGGGCTGTATCCCGTTGGGGTAATAGCACGGATTATGGATATTTCATCACAGGTAGCCGTAAGCGATGATGGACAGCAACTGCCAGTCACTATGGCAGTGCTGGAAGGCCGGGAACATGCCAGATGGCACACTCTTGGCATAGACGGTAGTTTGATATTATCCAACGATGTAGAGATACTGAATTTAAAAGCTATGCGTAAAGAATACCCTGCTATTTCGGGAGCCGGCTGGCTGCCGCAGGGAGGGTATACAGAATTTCGCGGCAAATCGGATATTCCTGTTACAATTTACGGCACTGATTTGGAGAACGGGCAGAGGATAAGCATGACAGCCAATCTAGGCGGTCTGGTGGAACAGGAACAGGCGCATACAATTGAGCATGCTATAATAAGAGCGCTTAAAACCTTCGGTTTGTGTACGGCAAAAACCTTGGTAGAATCGGTAACTAAGGAGAGCAATGAATTAAAGCAGTCGGTAGAAACCAGCATTAAGTTTGCATTGCCGGAGGCTCTAGGGGTAACTTCCAGCGGCGCCTGTGGCAATACTATGACTAATCTGGCTCAATTTTACTTAGCACAAAAGTTTGTGGACAATGTAACAGCCGGGAAGTCTTTAAATGATTCATTGGCTAATGCCCGTCGAGCTACCATGTCCCAATTAACACAGGATATAGGACTGACTGTAAATGAAGGAGTACGCGTGCTGCAAGGTCTGAAAAAAGGTATGAGCCATGATGATACATTGCTAAAACTCGAAATTTACAAAAAGGTGATCAGTCGTTTTCCGTTCGACCCGTGGGGTTAGCTGCCCCGCTTTTTTTGTTTGTGAAAATATTTTAAAAGTGCTAAAATATGTATGTGCACAATGTTGTGTACATATACTATACCTAAGTGGCGAAAAGGTTAGCATTTTACATAAAGCACAATTCCCTATTATAGAGATGGGAATCCGGGTACTATAAGAAAGAACCGCCACACTGGGTTGGTGGGAGAGATGCAGTGTGCTATTGCGTATTGGTGAAAAAATTATTAATCAGCAGAAAATCTATGAAAAGATAGATACTATGCTGCAAATGCGCAGCCGGGGTTTTTCGCAGCAGGAGGTAGCCAACCAGCTTGGCATTGATCGTACAGTTATTTCTAAACTAGAGACCCTCGGTGAAGTTAGGAAAGGCCGGAGGATAGCGCTGGTGGGATTTCCTGTGCAAAACGGTGAAGAACTTAGGCAAGTCGTCGGACAAGAGGGAATTGACTATTGCTTACTAATGTCAGAGCGGGAACGATGGGATTTTGTTCAGAGTAAAACAGGTGTAGAGCTATTTAATAATATTATGGAGATAATTTCAACACTGCGCAAATATGACATAGTAATCATGCTGGGGTCAAACATGCGTATTAAGCTGATGGAAGCATTGTTGGACAAAGAGGTAATCGGTATTCAGATTGGCGAATCGCCTATTGAAGAAGACAAGTATGTTAATCCGGATGAATTACGCAACATAATTCACGAATTGCGTTTTTAATAGTATACATCGTAGGGGGATATTCTAATGAAACGGGTGGTTAGCATCAGCCTGGGCTCATCCAAACGTAATCACAAGGCGATTGAGCAGTTTGGCGGCCAGACATTTTGTATCGAAAGAATTGGTACAGACGGTGACAAACGTAAAGCTATGGAACTTATCCGCGAACTTGACGGCAAAGTAGATGCGTTTGGTATGGGGGGGACTGACTTATATATTTATGCGGGAAACCGGCGTTATACTTTCCGGGAATCAGCGTGTATTGCTGCTGCCGCACGCCAAACGCCGATCGTTGATGGGAGCGGTATAAAAAACACACTGGAACGGCGGGTGATAAATCATCTGGAAAATAAACAACAAATTAACTTTAAAGACAAGCCGGTATTGGTAGTGTGCGCTGTAGACCGTTTCGGTCTTGCCGAGGCACTGGTGTCGGCCGGAAGCAAGACGGTATTTGGTGATTTGCTTTTTGGTTTAGGGCTGCCTATTCCTATACATACGCTAGACGGGTTGGGACGGCTGGCAAAAATAGTGGCGCCGGTTGTGACGCAATTGCCGATAAGCTTGTTTTATCCAACCGGTGACCGTCAAAATGAAAACAAACCACGTTTTGGCCGGTATTTTCAGGAAGCAGATGTAATTGCCGGAGATTTTCATTTTATACGTCGTTATATGCCGCTTTCTTTAAAAAGGAAAATAGTTATCACCAATACTGTTACGCAAGATGATGAAAAGCTGCTTAAAGAGCGCGGTGTGTCGATTTTAGTAACTACTACACCGGAAATGGGCGGACGTTCTTTTGGTACTAACATTTTGGAGGGTGTATTGGTAGTATTGGCCGGTAAAAGACCGGAACAGCTTACCATGCATGATTATACGCGCATATTAGACGAAATAGGTGTCGAGCCACGGATTAAGAGGCTGGGTTAGCGAAGGGGGTCAATATATATGGATAGATTTGCTTTTATCATTCATCCACTTGTAGCCAAAGATTTTGCACGGAAATTTCCGTTTGCGAAAAATTGGCGGGACGGATTTATTGAAGGCATTATAAAGTATATTCCGCCCTTTAAGGTTTCAAATATCACCGGTATAGCATCTCCTTTAAATCAAAGTGAAGGGTGGTTTGTTGTTTGTCCGCTTACTTCACGGCAAATGGTGGAGATGCCGGAGGAGTATGTTATCCAAAAGATAATTAAAACGGGAAAGGTTGCGGAAAAACTGGGTGCTAAAATAGTGGGCCTGGGCGCCTTTACTTCCGTTGTCGGGGATGCGGGCATTACTGTTGCGCAAAATTTGAATGCTGCAGTGACTACCGGTAACAGCTATACAGTAGCCACTGCTTTAGAAGGAATGCGACAGGCGGCAGGGATAATGGATATGAGTCTGGAACGGGCAAATATATTAATCCTTGGGGCGACTGGTTCCATTGGGGCGGCATGTGCGCAAATTCTCGCCAGAGAGGTGCGATTTCTTACGCTGGCAGCGCGTGATGAAATCAAGCTGGAAAAACTTGCTGAACAAATATTGCGGGCAACAGGATTAGCCGTAAGAGTAACTGCGAATACTAAAGCTGCGATGAAAGCGGCAGATATTATCATTGCGGTAACGAGCGCTGTAGACAGTATTATTGAGCCTGAAGATTTAAAACCAGGGGCAATCGTTTGTGATGTTGCCCGGCCGCGTAATGTTTCACGGCAAGTGGCCCAAATGCGTGATGATATTTTGGTTATTGAAGGCGGCGTGGTCGAAGTGCCTGGCGATGTGGATTTTGGTATCAATTTTGGATTTCCTTCAGGCACGGCATATGCCTGTATGGCGGAAACAATGATTCTGGCGCTGGAACAGCGGTACGAAAATTTCACTTTGGGACGTGAATTAACAGTCAAACAAGTGGAAACAATAGACCAACTGGCAAAAAAACATGGTTTTAAATTGTCAGGATTCCGCAGTTTTGACCGGGCTATTACACCAGAAGAAATTGCCGTAATTAAGGCCAATGCTGCCGCTAAAATGGATATTTCGAGGAGGGTAATTGGCTAGAAAATATTGACAAAGCAGAATTTTATGCCTATAATTAATGCAATAACAATCAAAAGCATTTATAATAGCCTAGCTAATGAAGGAAACTACCAGTCTACGGAGAAAAGTGTCAAGTCCTCACTTGGCACTATTTATATTGTCTATACAGACAAAGTTTCAAGTTAGCACTTATAAAACATTACTAGATAATGGGATAAAGGAGAGCATAACAATGGCCGAAAAACAAATTATGCTTACAGCAGAAGGCTTGAAGAAATTAGAAGAGAAACTGGATTATTTGAAATCAGTTCGTCGACGTGAGGTAGCTGAACGCATCAAGCAAGCCATTGAGTTTGGTGATATCAGTGAAAACTCTGAATATGAGGATGCGAAAAACGAGCAGGCTTTTATAGAAGGAGAAATTCTCACTCTTGAAAAGAACCTGCGTAATGCCAAGTTGATCGACGAAGGTGAAATTAGTACTGACGTGGTGACTTTAGGTTCGACCGTTTCGCTGAAGGATCTGGAATTTGAAGATGAATTGGAATATACAATCGTTGGCTCTGCTGAGGCTGACCCTACCGAATCTAAAATTTCCAATGAATCTCCTGTCGGTCAGGCTATTTTAGGACAAAAAGTTGGCAGTGTTGTTGAGGTTAATGTTCCGGCCGGCTTATTAAAATATGAAATACTGAATATTAAACGACATTAATAGTATGTATGGGGAGAAAGTATACACATGACAGAAAATAATGATAATATAGTTGAAGAACTTGTAGATACCGAGGAACTAAATGAGTTAATGCAAGTTCGGCGGGAAAAAATGGCGGCCATAGCAGAACAGGGTATTGAACCCTTTGGCCGCAAATATAATTTTACTCACCATGCCGCACAGGTGATTGACCACTTTACGGAGTTGGAAGGGCAAAATGTACGTTTAGCCGGACGTGTTATGTCGGTTCGTGGTCATGGCAAGACCACCTTTGCTCATTTGATGGACATGTCCGGAAAAATACAGGCATATTTTCGCCAGGATGTTCTGGGTGCAGAAGAATACGAAAAAATTCACCTGCTGGATATTGGCGATATTATTGGGGTAGAAGGTACGGTCTTCAGAACGCAAAAAGGCGAAATTAGCGTAAAAGCGGTTAGTTTTGAGATTTTGGCCAAGTCTTTAAGGCCATTGCCCGAAAAATGGCATGGACTAAAAGATGTGGAAATGCGTTACCGTCAGCGATATCTGGATTTGATTACCAATCCGGAAGTGCGGAACACCTTTGTATTGCGCAGCAAAATAATTCAGGCTATGCGGCGTTATTTAGATACCTGTGGCTTTCTTGAAGTTGAGACTCCCATGATGCATCCCATTGCCGGCGGAGCTGCGGCCCGTCCATTTATTACTCATCACAATGCCCTTGATATGAAGCTTTATATGCGGATTGCACCGGAACTTTATCTGAAGCGTCTTATTGTTGGCGGCTTCGAAAAAGTGTATGAAGTCGGCAGGGTGTTTAGGAATGAAGGCATTTCAATTAAGCATAATCCCGAGTTTACCATTGTGGAGCTTTATCAGGCCTATGCCGACTATGAGGATGTAATGCGGCTTACTGAGGAAGTAATTGCCGCATTAGCTCGCGAAGTCCTGGGAACTACCAAAATTACATACCAAGGCGCGGAGATTGACTTAACACCCCCATGGACCCGCATGACTATGCCGGAAGCAATCAAGAAATATGCCAATGTCGATTTTTCAACGGTTAAAACAGTAGAAGAAGCGCAGGCAATTGCTGACCGGCTGGGTATAAAATATGAGAAGAAAGATGGTATTGGCAAAATTTTAAATATTGTTTTTGAAGAAGTGGCTGAAAAACATCTAGTACAACCTACATTCATAATTGGCCATCCCACCGAAATTTCTCCTTTGGCTAAACGGAATAAAGACAATCCTGATATAACTGACCGGTTTGAAGCATTCATCTTTGGCCGCGAAATGGCTAACGGGTTTTCTGAATTAAACGACCCTATTGATCAGAAAGGACGTTTTCTCAAACAGGTGGCCGAACGTGAGTCCGGGGATGATGAAGCTCATATGATGGATGAAGATTATGTTACTGCTCTGGAATACGGTATGCCCCCCACAGGAGGGTTGGGCATCGGTATTGACCGCTTAGTAATGCTGTTGACTGATAGCCATTCTATTCGGGATGTACTTCTCTTTCCGCATATGCGGCATCGTGAATAATGTGAATTAAGAGGTAGGCTTAAGCCTGCCTTTTGATTTTTTATAAATAATATTAATTTTTCAACTGTTTTTGCCTTGACATTATAGTAGTATAATGCTAATATATAAAAGTCGTCGTTGGTTCCTAACGGCACCTAAAAAATATATTGACACTATTCAGCGAATTGTGTTAATATAAAAAAGCCGTCAGCGATGGTGGCAAACAATAAAAAATATGTTGACACAATAAATAAAATGTGTTAATATATAAAAGTTGTCGCAAGACAGCCAAGCAAGAAAGTGTTCTCTGAAAACTGAACAATGTAAGGTTAAACAATATGCCAGATGTGCGGACTGGTATCGTGAAAACGATACCGTCAAACAAATAATTTCTTTAATTAATAAAGAGCCTATCAAGGTTCTTCATAAATAACTTTTATGGAGAGTTTGATCCTGGCTCAGGACGAACGCTGGCGGCGTGCCTAACACATGCAAGTCGAACGGTCTGGTGTTTAACAC
>JAEYSJ010000259.1 GCA_023434855.1 Bacillota bacterium
TTCTCAAAATCGTCTTGACTCAAGTGGATGTGGCGGGCTGAAATTCCCAATTTCACTTTGTAAGCCATACCATCAATACCTCCTGTTTATTCTATGAAATTAAACTAGTGCAATATTTATGCCAACACACCATCAAAATCACCATACCCCTGCCCTATAAAAAGTACCAAATGTGTAAATACTGGAAAGACGTCTTACAGTAAAGGGGCAAAATGGACACTACCGCATTGTTATTAGCGAGATTACAATTTGGCCTGACACTGACATACCATTTCTGGTTTGTGGGTCTTACCCTCGGTTTATCTATCTTGGTAGCCTTAATGGAAACATGTTATGTTCGCAGCGGAGACCCAATTTACAAGTCGATGGCAATGTTTTGGGGCAAGTTGTTTTTAGTCATCTACGCTGTAGGGGTCGTAACTGGTCTTGTCAATGAATTTCAGTTCGGCATGAACTGGTCAGAATATTCCAGGTTTGTAGGCAGTGTTTTTGGAGCAACCTTGGCGTTTGAAGCTTTAACAGCGTTCTTCGTGGAATCGGTGTCAATTGGCATCTGGGCGTATGGCTGGGACAAAGTTTCCCGGCGTGCCCACCTTGTTTTCATCTGGCTCGTGGCGATAGCTGCTAACTATTCGTCGTTCTGGATTCTGTCAGCCAATTCCTTTATGCAGCATCCCGTTGGCTATGTAGTTAATAACGGCCGCCTTGAACTAAATGATTTGGCAGCACTTATCACAAATCCGTATCTCTTTTATCAATATTTCCACACTGTTCTATCCGGGCTGGTACTGTCCGGATATTTTGTCATGGCTGTCAGCGCATACAAACTGCTCCGAAAAGAGCACATGGATTTTTTTATGCGGTCTTACAAAACAGGTCTGATATGCGCAATGATCGCTACTATTTCGGTTGTTGGTTCCGGTCATTTTTATAACCAGTATCTTGCACATACCCAGCCCATGAAAATGGCTGCCTCGGAGGCACTGTGGGAAACCGCCGAACCGGCACCGTTCGTTATCTTTGCAATGATTGATGAGGACAACAGAAGAAATTCGTATCAATTAGCTCTACCGGCGGGGCTGTCCGTCTTGGCCTATAATAGTCTAAATACTCCCGTGAAAGGGATGAATGACCTGCAATTAGAGTTCGAAGAAAGATACGGTCCCGAGCACTATATACCGGCTGTGACGATTTTGTTCTGGAGCTTCCGGGGGATGGTGGGTATCGGCTTCTGGCTAGTTTTCCTTGCCGCTCTCAACTCCTGGTATTGGTGGAGAAAGCAGATTGCCTGTTGTCCGGCACTGTTGAAAGCTACGATGTGGAGCCTGCCCTTACCGTACCTGGCTATCACCCTGGGCTGGACGATGACCGAGATGGGCAGGCAGCCTTGGCTTATTTACGGCTTGCAGTTAACAAAGAACGGCATCTCCAAAGTTGTATCCGCAGCGAGTATAGGGACCTCTTTGCTGGCCTATACGGTGATATACACCGGCATCATTTTAGCAGCCCTTTATATTACTCGTCTCATTATTCGTAAAGGCCCTGACAATGCACCAAAGGGGGGCAAATAAATTGATGGATTTAAACCTGCTATGTTTTATCCTGTTGAGTTTTTTATTTGCCGGTTACCTGTTATTGGAGGGCTTTGATTACGGTGTTGGCATGCTTCTGCCTTTCCTTGGCAAATCAGATCGAGAAAAAAGAGCTATCGTTCAAACCATGGCTCCCGTATGGGAAGGAAATGAGGTTTGGCTAATTGCCGCCGGTGCAGTACTGTTTGCCGGGTTTCCTCACGTCTATGCCACTTTATTCTCCGGGTTATATCTTGCGCTGTTTCTCATCCTGGTGACGTTGATTCTGCGCGGTGTAGCATTTGAATTCCGTGATCAGGACAACAACCCCAAATGGCGAAGGTTTTGGGACTGGGCCATATTTTTCGGCAGTATCATACCCTCTCTGCTCTGGGGAGTCGCATTCACTAACATGCTAGCCGGCTTACCTATAGATAGTGAAAAGCAGTACGCGGGCACTTTCGGAGATTTGCTAAGTATCTATACATTGACTGGCGGCTTATTTTTTGTCCTCCTGTTTTTACTTCATGGAGCAGTTTTCCTCACATTGAGATTGGATCGCCGCTTTCTACTAAAGATCAGAGAGCTCGCTCTCATTATCAGCAAGTACACCTTACTTTTGTCCGCGGGATTTATCATTCTATCATTTTTGTATACTGACCTGGCAGCAAAACTTGTGCCTGCCTTGGCCTTTGTCGCACTATTCGTGGCGTTAGTTTTCTGCCGCCGCTATCTAAAGGTTCACCAATATGTACTGAGTTTTACTTTTAGTACCGCTGCTATTATTGCTACTGTTTCTGCCATCTTCTCCGGCCTGTTTCCCAGGTTGATTGTGTCCAGCCTGAATCCTGATTGGAGCCTTACCATCTATAACTCAGCGTCCAACCCTTTAACCTTAAAAATTATGGCTATCACAATGGCGATCTGCTTACCGGTTGTGCTTGCATTCGAGGCTTGGAAATATCACATTTTCAGAGAAAGAGTACCAGTCACCACCCCTGATATGCAGTCGAATAAGTTAATCTGGCGGCGATTGCAAAGGCAATTCCAGCAAATAAAGACTCATTTATGTACTCTTTTTTCTATCAGCAGGAAATGAAAGAAATCCTGCATGCCCAGATACGGAAGTTTGCCTTATTTAAAAGTGGACATTTGGGGACGTTCCTTTTTTGTCAACTTTTATATTTCCTCATTAGCCAATTCCCCAAATTACATTGTAAAAGGGGACAGGAGCATCGACTATACTGTCAATGCTCCTGTCCCCTTAATCACTCTACTATTTATTTCGCACCATCCCTATAGCCCTTTCGGTACACGACAATCTCAAACAACCTA
>JAEYSJ010000035.1 GCA_023434855.1 Bacillota bacterium
AATGTTGGACTTGATTGAAAAAGCAAAAAGACTATTTGACACCTATTTTGACAACCCAGATAAACTTGCAGTCGTAATCAAAGACCTTGGTGTCAGCCAAAATCATTTAATCCATATATTCCGTCAGCAAATAAATATAACACCTGTAGAGTACATCAATACACTGCGCTTGGAAAAGGCAAAAAAGTTACTTGTATATACTGATTCAAATATAATAAATATTGCCTTTTTATGCGGATTTGGCAGCCTTTCCACTTTTTATGAATTATTCAAAAAGAAAGTCGGATTAACCCCGAAAAACTATCGAAAAACATATTATATGAGTGATAATAAGTAGCCCGTACTGCTAGCTGCTATCGATATGGCTAGACCTATTTGCGGTATGAAATGGAAATCAGATTTAAACACACTTAGGAATTGAATAGGGATGATTATATACAAAAATGGGGCTAGCCTAAAATACGTTTAGATTAGCCCCTCTTAATTATATTCAATTTGATTTTTTCTTTTGGAAAGAGCCCGCAATGATCTACGCTACAGCCAATACCGATCATTACATACCTATACGCAATCTTTCGACTACCCACAAGCATTACACAACCGATAGTGACCTTTGCTCGACTACTGAGAATACCTGCCGAACCTACTGCAATCTCCCGACTGCAATAGACCCATCTAAGCGTCCCCCAGGAAGACTCTCCAGCACTCCCAGTAATCTTAGCTCGACTGCCATACATCCCTTTTGACCACACGACAACAGTTGGGCTGCCGTACAGCCTTACAAGACACATGACAATCTTCCCGCTGACTAATGCCGAACCCATCGATCCGACACTAATCTTTGGCCGACCGATACCGAACACCATGTAAGATGGAGATATCCGGCACCAATCTTGGCTCAACCATTACGAACCCTTTACACTACATATTATCTCTTTTTAAAAAGACTAAATACCCTGTAATAATTGTATCGAAAGCCAAAATAACCCGCATGATCATGAAGTGATTACTAAACCTTGTTTTTTAACAAACAAGGAGAAATAAACTCTTTTAGTAAAAGAAAAGTCGAAAAGTATTTTGTATACAAACATCTTTTTACATAAATTACCAACACATTAGCGGTATTATATAAAAAGATCTTTTATTTTGGAGGGATTGAGTTGTATAAAGAACAACTATGCCAACGAATAATGGAATTGTCGGACAAACTCTATGAGAAGAATATTGCCCCGAAAACCCGTGAACAAGTTTTAGTTGAGCTGGAAAAGACGTGTATTAAATACATGGAACTGCGAAAGCAAAGTGCTAATATCTTTTGGCGCTGTAATTTAAAATAGATAATGGTTCGCAGTTGTAAAAGGTCATAAATGTTCATGAATAATATTTACAAAAAATGGAGAATATTATAAATATGATATTCCCAACAAACTTTTCATGCGGTAAATAGGGGGATAATATGCCGTACTACACAGAGGACTCTCTTACCAGATTAGTTTGGCGAAATCTCTTCATGGTTGACTCTATACAACGCTCAAGTGCATCTGAATGGCTAGTTAGTATACTTGATATAATTCAAACAGGAGAGGAGCATCCCGATTATTTGCTGCTATTAAAGGCAATGGCACATTGTCTAGTCAGGGACAATCAGAGATTCTGGTCAAATGAAGGTATTAGCGATATGTTATACCGTGTCCAATTGTATTATGATTTACCTGATGGAAGCATGAGCCTTTTTATCGGCTGGCTGCATGCTACCCAGAATTATATGAGAAGAATGCTAACTAAATATAACGAGCATAATCAGACGGAATTACAATAATCCTGCCGGTCAATAACCCTGGCAGGAGCTTTTTTATTTACCATTAACGCAAAACAGCTTAAACAAATCGAGAAAGGCAATATTTCCAAGATGATTCAAACAATGAAGGATAATCGTTGAATGATAATTGCCAATCTTAATGATATGGCCAGAAACCTTAACCCAAGGTATAACTATCCAAACAAAGCTTTAGATGAAGTAATTCGCACCGGATCCGAAAGCAAACCTCTGACGTTAATGTGGAAAGAAGATGACATTAAGCCGATTTTCATTTTCGTTGTTCACTTATTTATTGAATCCAATTTATATATGGTGTTGGACCCGCCGGGATTTACGAAACAGATCCCCTATCTCGTTTAGTTTACATAATGAGATGTTAGAGGACTGTCGTCTTCCATTCCACTTAGGATACAATCGAATAAAATAGCAAGGTTCTATCTACTTAGGATTGGCGAGTTTAACAAGTGTTATCCGCCGTCCTTTTTTTCGTTCCCCGGGTCTTAACTTAACTTGATTCTAGAGTAACATACCGCCGGAAAAAACGACTACCAAGCCTCATAAATACTGAATTCCTGTCTTAAAGTGCTGATGAACAATACCGCATAAAATTAAATATAAAAATATGTGAAAGACCTATTGAAAAACAAAAAAATTTTGGTTTAATTCTAACATTCAAATAAAAGAAGGTACTTCCAAATGAGGTTCCTTCTTTTTGTATGTTAGGAGGAACCAAATGTCCAGACTTGTATTCGTCGATAGAAAAGTAATTGTATCAGGTGGTATGGTCGAAGAATGGATATACGAAATGGCATCAGTACGTGGCTTGTGCCCTAAAGCCAGAAGTGGTCATTCATCTGAAAGTCAGAAAAGAAAGTGGGGAACCAAAAACAAAAAGGAATCATTCAATCATTTTCTTCGGTTAGTATGTACCAATTTTCTTAAAACGAAAAGTCGTTTCATAACCTTAACATTCAAGGAAAATGTAACCGATGTCGCTCAAGCCAATAAGGAATTTGAAAACTTCATAAAGCGGTTACGAAGAAAATATGGTAGTGATTTTAAATATCTATCGTCAATCGAATTCCAAGAACGTGGCGCGGTGCATTACCATATCATTAGCGATATTTGTTATGTAGAAGAGGAGGAAATGGAGAAAATCTGGGGACATGGTTTTGTTAAAATCAAATTCATAGAAACTGCAAAGCATTGCGCCGTCTACGCAGGCAAATATATGAGAAAGGGTATTGCTGACGACCGCCTAAAAGGGAAAAAGGGCTATTGGACTTCGAAAAACCTTGTAAAGCCCGTTGAATTCCTAAACCAAAAAGCGGATGACCTTTTAAAAAGTCATCCGAAAATAGAGCTATATACTGAAAAGAGCTATCAGTCCGAACATAACGGGCAAGTTCGCTATCGGAAATTTTTCATTAATTCATGATAGCTTGCCCGCAGGTACGAAAACGAAATTTCCTTCCGATAATATACCTGCAAATATTTGGCAATCTGTCGCCAGCCTAAACCTTCTTTTCGTAACTTTTCAATCGTTGGCAGATGCCGTTCGATAAATTTGTGCAAAGGTGCTTTACGTCTCTCAAGGTCGTTACGGATTTTTCGTATCCTCATTTCTTCAATCCGTTCCAGTTCGGCAGGTAGGGGTTTTTTCTTCTGCCTGCTTCTGTATTCATAAATGGCGATAAGCCAAACCGAATAGTAAAAGACAGTCGGCAGAATTTTCAATTCCTCTGCTTTGGGTCGATAGCTCTTTACCAGTGCCGTTTTGTTTTCCTCAATCATCAACTTTTCGTCCAGCGGTAGCTGGGCGAAATAATATGGTAAGCTTGTTTGGTCTTCGGTAGAAAGTCGCGTCAGCGATTGAATGAAAAGCATTGCATTCATAAATTAGTCCTCCAATCTTGTGCTTTTCTATGAATTGTAGCAAAAATTTCATAGCACACCAAATCTCACGGTACATGGCAGGAGAAAAACGTAGCAAGCCAGCAGTAGCAAGCTTTCAAGCATAAGGCAAAGCCTCTTTAGGTGCAAACCTAAAGAGGCGTAGGGGAGAGGGGAGGCAAACAATTTTTGTGTAAACAGTAGCGTTTAAATTGGAAATCGGCATAGCCGTTTGGTATAGTTAAATAGAATACCTTTATTCAAATAAATGAAGCTGGTTGTTAAAAAAAATGAAACAGGTTGATTTAAAAAATTAATTAGTAAAATCTCAATCAAGTATGTAACAGTTGGGGAGCCGACACGAAAAAGGCAAGATGCCGAAGGCTTCAAAACAACTTAATACAGGAGGGTAGCAACCTCGCTAAAAAGATGCTTTGGGTTAAGAAAGAGGGTGGGGGCAATGAGGGGAAATACAAGATGGCAAGTCAATCAAGCCTTAGACGAACTCGACAACTTTGGAATGTCGAAGCACGAAATCAAACTTTCTATGCAGGAAAGTGGTATCAAAGATTGGCACGAAATTGGACAGTCAACAGGCATTTTTCATTCCCGTACAAAAGACAGTTATCGGGACGCAATCCTGCAATTTTGTAACTGGGCAAAAGCCGAATATGGCATAAAAGATATAACTAAACTGGATGCCAATCACGCATCCCAGTGGCTGGAGAAAAAAATATTCGCCGATGGCATAGCCCTAAAAACGTTTAATGCTTACGCCAGTGCATTAGAGAAATTCTCGATAGGACTAGAGCAGCTAATAGGCAAAGAATATAACTGGTCAGCAAATATTAATCAAATGAGAGAAATCGCACACAACGTTTGCGGTAACGAACATATAGACAGGGCGTTTAAAAATCCAATGGCGGTCATTGAAGCCACTTCGCCCGAATTCCGCATTTATGCGGAAATTCAATATTTCTGCGGGTGCAGGATAAACGAAATTCACACGCTAAGAATAGATGATGAAGGAAGATACTGGGTCACGGGAAAAGGCAACTACACAAGGGAGGTGTTTCCTCCTGACAATCTAAAAAGTCAAATCATAACCCATATTGCTGAAAGCGGTATGGGTTTAACTACGAAAGCGGAACAAGACGAATACCGTAATGCAATTAAATCCGCTTGCCTTCAAACAGGCGAACACTACAGCGGTTCGCATTCCTTCCGTCATAATTTTTCGCAGGAGAAATTTAGTTCCTGCCTTGCCGAAGGCAAAGGCTATCATAGAAGTTTGCAGGAAACAAGCGCAGCACTCGGGCATCACAGGGAAGATGTGGTAAAAATATATTATCTTAAGTAAGATAGTATTTTTACTGTTATCTCACCAAAATTTAAACCGTGATAAAAATGAGCATTTTTTTGTTTCTTTCCCGTCACGAATTGCCCGTACTAAAAGCTTGTCATGACGGTTTAATATTTTCTCAAACCGATTTTCATTTTCATCAGGACAATGCTTGCAAGCAGGAGAAGCTAACATTTCACTAGAATGATAGCTTTTCTCATTACTTTGACGTTCTTCTTCATGTTTATCACAGACGAACAAGTATCTCTTAAACAACCAGCCCATTGTCGCTCCGTAGGAAGTCGCGCCAATAAGGTGGACGTAATAGTCGCTGAATGGGCGAACGTCAATGTATCGACCTTCAATGGTAGCGGTAAATACTATTTCGGAGAGAATCCAGAAAAATAGGCTGGCACAGATTGCTTTTAAAAACAAGTAATCACGGCCCAAGAGGATAAGGGAGTAATAAAAGACTACCCCGAAAAAGCCACCGATTATGAAGTTGTTTATTAGCCCGATAAATTCATGGGGCCTATTTATGGTAACGATAAGGCTAATAAGCTGGTATACACTGTATTCACCGATGCCATATGAAACCAGACCTCGCGTTATTACTTCACCCGCTATTGTTGATATCGCTCCGAGAACACCTGCTATCAATGGTTTATCATATTTCAAAATATCTTCCCCTTTTGGGACTTTTTGGAGAGTTAATGTCATGCCAAGACACTACCAGTATCCCCTAAAAAATAGGGAGCAATACATAATGCGAACACAGCCAAACGATATGGTACTTAAATGGCAAATTAATTTATGAGAACTTACTACAAAGAAAATCTTCGGCAACGCAGTTCGTTGCTTCCTTGAAAACCCTTGACAGTCGTCTAACATCTATTATTTAAAAGCGTTAAGAAAATGGCGTAAAAATTACCGATTTAAGCTTTGGCTAATGTATTTCATTTCATGAATGCAATTTTTATGACGTTTTTTGGGAACGACTGGAATTTAATATTAACAATGTGGGGTAGTCAGTTAGCTCCAGTTTGGGCATACTATTTTGGGGCATACTATTTAGGTCAATAATATAAGATTACTACATATTGGGGGTGGTAGAAGTGGAAGACAGGATGTTCCGAGGCTTTGTTGCAGGACTTGTAGGCGGAGTCGTGTCAAGCGTACTGACCCATCTTTTCTACTTCTTAGGGTTTACTACACTACGCTTATCAGATTGGGCTTCAATCCTTATGTATGCCCATACGCCGCCGTTCAGCTTAGAAGAACATGTGTTCAGCACTCTCATTCACATTTGCTTTTGCGGTGCCATCGGCTCAGTTTTTGCATATTTCCTGTTAATGGTCACTAGCCGTATGATTTATTTCAAGGGTTGGGTGTTGGGAACGACGCCTTACTTTCTTGTCTATTTATTTACTACATTTTTTCAAATCCCAGGAACGGTGCCTACACCATTTAACACGGCGCTTTCGAATTACATTACATCATCAATATTCGCTATTGTCATGGCACATAGCTTAAAAGTCCTAGACCAAGCAATCATCCAGCATCGTAGCCCCCTAGAACTTTTAGCTCATCCAGCCGCGAAACGCACCGACGAAGAAACGAGTCGGTGCCCTCTTGATAATGACGAAGCTTAAAAAAGTGCGGTTTTTTGATAGCCTGTTGCAGAAACAGTATTTATGAATGAGTCTTGTATTTTAAGGATTCTGGCCGAATTTAACAAAATGCTAGAGCTTCCGTGATATTCAACTGGAGCAAACCGACTACCACGCTAAATTATTGATAAAGTAGACAATTGGCCTGGTTTTAACTGTTATCGTTTAAAAGCAACCCTGATAATTTACGCCAGACAATCTTAGCCAGCACTCAGCCAAAACCCCCGCGGCAACGCAGTTCGTTGCTACCATAGAAACCCTTGACAGTCGTCTAACATCTATTATGTAAAAGCGTAAGGAAAATGGCGTAAAAATTGCCGATTTGAGCTTTGGCTAATGTATTTCATTTCATGAATGCAATTTTTATGACGTTTTCTGGGAGCGACTAGTATTAAGAAGGCCCCCCCCTTCTTTACAGTTTACATAATGAGATGTTAGAGGACTGTCGTCTTCCATTCAAGATGGATACAGCCTATCAAAAAGAATAGAAGTCATCGATTTAGGATTGGCGAGTTTAACGAGTGTTATCCGCCGTCCTTTTTTTCGTCCCCAGGTCTTTAACTTAACTCGACTCTAGAGTAACATACCGCCGAAAAAACGCCTACAAAACCTCATAAATATTGAATTCTTGTCTTAAAGTACTGATGAAAAATAC
>JAEYSJ010000355.1 GCA_023434855.1 Bacillota bacterium
AGGGTACGCCAATTTCAACATGGCCTCTGCTTTAGCCAAATACCACTGCTGTCTAACCGGCTTCCATTGATAGAGCTTTTCTAACTCCTCTAATGCCTTCTTGGGGTAGCGTGCTATCTGCTTTCTTACCTTTTGAATTTGGTGCAAGTACATTTCCTCTGTCATACTTATCTCCCTAAATAATATGTACTCTTACGAAAATACGTTGCAAATGTTTAGACATAAAAAAATGTCCGGTTAATTTTTCTTTGATAACTTTATTGGTAAACATATAATATTGTTTACGATTCCCTCTGCTTGTAATTCACACTGTATCGCCTTGGCATAAAAATAACTAATTACAAATATGTCAACATCTGACGTTAGTTTTCTGAAAACCTCCGGTGTGGAAATTGTGTGTCCGGCAATCGTTAAGCCTTGATAATTTCGATTACTATCTGCAACTGCTACGATATTACACTTGCCAAGTTCGCTATTTGCAAATAAATAACGCGTTAGCAATCCCGTACCCCTAATCGCAATTGGTTTTCCTGCTATGGAATATTCTTCAATAAGTTGTAAGGTTTCATTTATTTGCGAAAAACTGTGATTAATATATTTTTCCGCAATATATTCAGAATCGTGTTTCACAAAGGCTGAGTATAATATTCCCTCTCTGACCCTATGTTCAAGTGCAGTAAAACCATGCAGATTCATCAGTAAGGTAAGGGAATCTTCCGTAAAAAAATTTATGTGTTCCGGTGAAAATTCTTCAAACGGACTGACCTTATCCAAGGGATTTATGCCAAATGCCGGGACACAAGCTACGACAATACCTCCGCTTTTAAGCAGGAACGACATAGTGTCCACCAGCCTGTGCAAATCAACGATGTGTTCCATAACGCCTTCTAAAATAATACCATCCAGCTCTTTAAGGCAGAATTTACCAAATCCCCCACCCATTTCCGACAAGGCAAAGATGCTTTTATTTACAGATGCAATACCAAGGTCATCGGTAATATGTCGACAGTTATCCGCTGACAATTCAACGGCACAAAGATTATCGTATCCTATTGATTTTAGAATTTTAAGTGTTGTACCATGACCCGCACCCAAATCAGCAATAGCCGATTCCGGCTTTGGACAGTGGTTACTTAACAAATTTGCTGTCTCCAAATGTTGAGCGTATACCAAAGTCGATTCGGCTTCTTGATAATTCGTCTCATATTTGCTGAATACACTGTAATATCGGTCATAGACTTCTTGATCCGTTACCGCTTCAGCGTAAATATTATCACAATCTCCACAGACGGTAACGGAGTCATACAATGTAGGAATACCGCTAATTGGTTCAAGTTTGTGTGAATAAACTGCTGCTTTTTTTTCGCTACCGCAAATTGGACATCTATCTCGTTTCATTAACGTTCAATTCTCCTTAATCATTTTATAACAATCCCCTTTAGCTTCATATGCAAATTATCTCGACCTCAATTGGAACTAATGTTCTTAGAAAGTTTTCTATATCATTAAAATACTTCCTCTGTGCCACCACTATATGTTTTATATTCATATCTACAATGTCTTCAGGTCGATGTATCATTAATCCCGTTTCAGCGAAGGTTAGTCCATGCAGTTCTTTGTTCGAATCAAACAGATACAAAGGGAAATCAATGCTGCCCACATTTGCTTTATAGCTATCAATCAGCTGTGCCGCTGCAACGCTAGCCGCATATAAAGCAACTGGCTTTGATTTGTCATTCGGAAATACACGATTGCAAATTTCTAACATATCCGAGTGATTATCCTTAACCCAATCGTTTATATCTTTGATTCGATTAATTATAGGTAAATGCTGAGTACAGTGACGTTCACATTTTCCGCAGGAAATACAGTTATAGCTCAAATAAGCACTGAAACCGTACCATTCCTTCATCCTATCAAAGAAATACTGCTTGTCCCCATCGGTGAATATATACTCGTTGTACGCACTCATTAACTTAAATGGTTCAAGTTCCTTAGGACATTCAGAGCAATATTTACACCCCGAACAAATTTGGTTATCCGCAACATCAGATAATGCGTATATTTTTTTTCGAATATCCTCATTGTAGTTTATTACGTCTTTACCGCCGATAGCATCACAAGCTTGGTCAATATCTCGTGTTTTTTCGACACCTACAAGTACCGTTGAAACTTCCTTATGTGAAGCAACAAAACGCAATGCCCCTGCCGCAATACCATCTCCAGAATCCAAATCTGAAAAGTACTTCTCGCTACGCGGTATTACGCCACCGCCTAATGGGTTCATGATCGCCACACCTAAGCCTTTATCTGCCGCCAGCTTTAATCCTTTCATTCTGTATCTCCAGTTAAGTGCATTGAAACCTATCGTTATGCCATCAAAGATATCTTCTTTTAAGATAGATTCAATATCGTCACCATCCAAATGAACAGACACACAGATGTGATCAATTAATCCCTTTTCCTTGGCACGGATAGCACCATATATTGGACCGTTAGGCTTCATTACTTGTGAAAACTGCTTCATATCAAGGAGTCCCCATATATGAAAAAAGTTAAGCTTGTCCACCTGCAGTGCCACAAGGCTTTTCTCAACTCTCCGAAGAACTGCATCGGCATTCGGGTCGTTATTTACTGCCGACTTTGAAGAAACGTATACTTCGTGCTTTTTAAAAGACGCAGCACGCAACAAACCTTCACCGATAATCCTCTCACTTTGTCCATTGCAGTAAAGATGCGCAGTGTCAAAATAATTGATGCCTACATTAACTGCTTTCACGACAAGCTCAACATTTTCATCGAAACTCCTATTCTTTACATCAAACCTGACACCACCAAAGCCAACGATGGATACTTGTTTACCTGTATTGCCGAATTCTCGATATTGCATTTCCATCGTATTATACCTCCAGTTCTTCAAGTCGTTTCAGAATTTCCTCAGAATACGCATCAATATCGTCTGGTTGGTTTGATTTCGTATAGGAACACTTCTTACAGTAATCACAAATTTTTTGTTCAAGAAGCGATATACGCAAATTGCGCAACTGCAGTCCATTCCAGATTTCCGACAGTTTTTCATTGTATATATTACCAACCTTCAACTTGCGTTTCCAATCTACACTGCATGGCATAACATCACCGTTGGCGGCGAGACACAGTAGCTTAAATGGTTGAACACAAACACGCTTTTGCGTTTGATATTGCTCCATTTCATACCTAACAGAATCACCATTCGTGCCTGCTGAAAACTCCGGCCAGTTTTCTATTACATTTTCGACGTAAATGTAATCACATATTCCCCCGTATTCCGTAACGAATCTCTCTTTTTCTTCCTCTAGTTCAAATGCGTAGTTTGTTGTTTTTATATAGAGTAAACCATCAACTTTATGTTCGTAGTAATATTTCAAATTTTCATGAATTTTGTCTAGATCAACATGCACCCCGCAGATTTCATGAAATTTGTTTTTATCAATAGCTTCAAGCGAAATAATTAAACTATCAAGACCTCCGGCAATTAACGCATCGCTTAGCTCTGGTGTTAAAAGCACTCCATTCGAAGTTATTTCAACCTTTTCAAAAATACCCGACTGCTTTGCGGCGACAACAAATTCCGGTAGATGCTTGTTCATAAGCGGTTCTCCGATTCCGATTATACGAAGCGCTTTAATTTTGTCGGGAAATTCTTTACACTGCATCAAAAATAGATTAAACGTTTCGGGAGTCATCGTATCCTTAATAATCGCTCCGAAACTGTCGTTTCCACACGGACAAAATACACACTTAAGGTTACAGAAGCCCGATGTCTCAAGCTGTATTACAAGTGGTGAGCTTAATGGTATTGTCTCTCCAAGATTTATACGATTTGGATTAAACATATTGTTAGTAATTGCCATAGAAAGACCATTCCTTTCACTATGATATCTACCCGTTTGATTAATGGTCTTATTTCCACACGTATAAAATCGTGTCTTGATAATCTGCATGATGGGTTCTCACGGAAAAATGGCTGTACTCCGGTGCAATTTTCCGAATATACTGGGGAATACGTGTTAAATCAACCGGCGTATGATATATGCTGATTGCAAGTTTCGGATAATTTTGGGATATTAATTCCTTTGCTCCGACAATAACATCATAATCCATCCCTTCAACATCAGTCTTGATTATAGTTGGACATTTTTTATCACGGAAATAGTCATCAAGGGGAATAATATTCACAACCATTTCACCATCGGAATTACTTCGACAGTTTACTGCTGAATTTTGAGTGAACTTCAGTTCTCCTCTAGTCGAACCTACACCTAACTGTTCAATTACGATAGAATCCGCTGCCATCGCAAACTCGCTATAAAGCCTCTTAGCTCTTACCTTACATGCAATTACATTGCTTGGTGAGGCTTCAAATGCATATACTCTGATATTGCCATACGAACGATATACATATTGCTCAAAGCTATCCCCGACAAAAGCCCCACAGTCAACTAAGACTTCACCAAACGGAAAATTAAAAGTTGGCAAAGCAAAATATTGGTCGGGAACACACTCAATATAAGAAAAGTTCCCTGTCATCTGCCCATATACTGATGAAAAATATGCATATCTGGACACGTCGTCGTCAAGTGTTTCGGCAACCAACTTAATATCCATCCAATTTTGAGAAATAATATAACTATACCAATCGATAACAATACAATTGTAAGGAAGCTGTTCTTTAATATCTGAATTATTTTTGTGTGAAGAAGCAAGTATCACAATATATTTAGCTGTAAAACCATCCTCTTCTACACAAGAGCTGTGGCGAATTTCTTTATTGCAAATCCTCCGTGCCACAGGATTATTATCTATAAAGAACGCCACGTCCTTACCTTCACTCATAAGCGTATTGCAGAGCATCTCTGCTGTTTGTCCCGCAGGGAATAACACAATGCCATGTCCCTTAACATTGTTAAGTTTTTCGTTAACATACATCACTCTGCCATCAATCATATCCTCAAGATATTTCCACCTGGGAGGGGTAAGTGTTATCATAAAAAATTCTCCTTCTCGAACTTTAATTCCGGTTTCCAACCAGTGGCTTTCTTTATTTTCTCATTTGACACATTTAGGTTAACTTCGCTTTTTCCGTTACCGTATGCTACAATTCCGTTTGGATTAAGTGCCTGTCGTACACGCTCGGCATATTCGCAAAGTGGGATATTTTCATCACCCGCAAGGTTAAATAGAGAATTGCTTGTCTCACAATCACCAAGCAACCTTAACGCCCGTGCGGCATCTGTCTCGTGCAGATAGTTCCAAGTGTGTGTACCATCTGATGCAAGTGTGAAATCGCAACCTGCTAAAAAAGCTTTCATCATTTGCGGAAGCAACGAATTGGGATTGTCGTGCTTACCATATACGCTGAACGGCCGTACCCAAGTATGATCTATCCCTAATCGACATGCCAAATCACGCATGAGATAGTAAGTTGCCACTTTACATGTACCGTATGCTGTTGTGGGGAGTAAAGGTGTCTCTTCGGTGATAACTCCCTTAACTTTTCCATACTCCGCTTGTGATCCCGTGCAGATAAAGTGTCTGCACTCGGATTTTGCTGCCAGTTTCAGGCACTCCAACGTGACATCAATATTACGATATTGCTTGTCAAAATCGTTCCTGTCCCCCTCCCAAGCAAGGTGATAGAAAGTATCGTAATCACCGTCTAATATTATTTCACTTGCATATGACAAGTCACACTCAATTATCTTGATATTCCTCAAATTATCAAGCCGCATCCTGCGTTTGGAATTTCTACGACATAACACAGTTGCATGAATGTTGTTTTCGATTAAATCAAGCAACAAAGCATAGCCAAGAAAACCTGTCGCCCCTGTGATAATAACATTCTTCAAAAGCACACCTCATTTATATAATTTGTTATTACCGCTTGTGTCTGCACAATAGCAACAAACGTCTTCTGTATGTCCGACCGCAATACTACAGGATTCTTAATTGTTCGTAAAAATATTTCCCGAACTATGACCGTCCCCGAAAATATCTCGAGGCATATCTAAAGTGCCCCCCATTGTCAAGACAAACTTTTGATGTAAAACAAGTCAGGATACAAAACATATGTTCGGTATCCAAAAGCACCCAAAGTATATGCTTATATAGTCCCCTAGTTATCCACTAAATGCGGATAGGTAAGATGACAAAGACACTGTTAATAGATCCTTATCATCTTATCTACCGGCACT
Organism: Bacillota bacterium; assembly: GCA_023434855.1. The sequence continues at coordinate 6,234 of JAEYSJ010000355.1, forward strand.
AACCCAAAAGAAAATTGGCAGCGTAGCTGCCACAGTAAATCTCCCGTGAGGTGCGGTAGTCCAGGCGATGAAGGCGCAATGTGTTGTAATAGCGCATGATATACTGTCTGAATCCCATCTCACGCATGTGACGTAGAACAGCCTTGTAGTTTACGATGGTCCCTCATAGCGATTGAACCATTGGCAAATCCTACGGTAGCCGAATTCGGGGTGGGATGTATAGACCTTGTCAATATAGCTCTTAATCCGAATATCATCCTTATTTGGCTCGACTGGCTTATAATATAAGGAAGTCCTATTGATGCTTAATAGCTCGCTTGCTGCGATATAGTAAGTTCACTTCGACATATCAGGCACTGACCACGTTAAATGATGTAAACTCAGAAGCGTTTTTTTGTCTTGATTTATGGGTTCACTATAACCGCTCACGTCTAGGTGAGTTTTTTCTTGTAACCACATACACAAAAACATCATTCTTGACAAGCTCTTTCAGTAGACAATGCCCCTAAAAGCCTGTCCCGCCTGTCAATACTACCGTTTTCATTAAAAGCATACCTCATTGATATAATTTTGTATTGCGATCTGCGTTTCATTCATATCAATAAATTTCTTTTGCACCGAAGCGGCACTACCTGATTTTAAAACGTCAACAAAAAGCCTTGCACTATTGCCATTCCCAAAATAGTGAGAAACGCATTTATGCCTGGCGGTTTGTTTAATGCAAGATAATATTTCATTCTCATTCTCATAGCAATGCTGTATGTTTCTTAGATAGGAATGTTGATACCTTCCCTGCTGCCTTGTCCCGATATCAATGGCAGGTATGCCATAAACACAAGCCTCACGTATTCCGGCGCTGGAGTTACCTACAATAAATAGTGAATGTTTTAACACGCTCAAAAAACATTCAAAAGGCAAGGACAAAAACAACTTATATCTTTTATTTGATTTTAGCTTTTCAATTGCCCGGATAATAACATCGCTGCCTAAATCATTGTTAGGATATATGATAATGTAATTCTTACCACTTTTCTCTACGGCTGTCAAAACCTGCCGAATGCGATTTTCTGTTGCCAAGGCTTCCGTTGTTACCGGATGGTACATAAGTATGGCATATTCATCGAATTCTATGTTATATCTATGTTTCACTTCATGGATGCTGGGCAGCTCAGATAGCATAATATCTATATCCGGTGACCCTATTATATAGATATTGTCCTCGCGCTCTCCAAGCTGAAGGATTCTCAGCTTAGACTCGTAATTGGCGACAAAATGATATTGAGCCATTTTACTGATAGAATGTCGTATCGCTTCATCAACGGTTCCAGTTACTTCTCCGCCTTCTATATGTGCGATTAAAACATTATTCAGCATACCTGATATGGCTCCTGCTAAAGCCTCAATCCGATCACCGTGTACTACGATTAAATCCGGTTTTATTGATTGAATGTATGAATTCAGGCTTATCATTGTACAAGCAAGATCCATATCCATTTTGCCCGTAAATGTAATATCTTTGGCCAAATATATATTATCATATCCATCATTTAGAACATCAGTATAGGTGCAGCCGTATTGAGGCAGCAAATGCATGCCACATACATAGATGTACGTCTTAAAGTATTTCTGCGTCTCCTTAATCAGAGATTTCAGTTTCCCATAATCCGCCCTAGTACCGGTTATGAAAGCGATCGATTTTATTTTTTCCAAGTTAAAGCACCATTTTCCAGGTAATATGTGTATCGGCCTTAATATTTTCTTTTGCCTGCCTGCCGATAATTTTTTCATAATCCACCGCTTTTATCTCACCCGTACCCGGTCGCTTCACCCACAAGTTCTCGGCGGTAAATATCTCGCCAGCGTTCATATCCGCAATAGTCACTACTGTGGCAAATGCAAAATCAATCGTAACTTGTTCCTCTGGAAGTGGCTCCTTTTTACCTCCCCGCATACTAAATACTTCCTTTGAAGCATTTAGCAACTCCGTCAGCTCGCCTTCATCCATTGAGCAAATAATGTCATTTCCTTTTCTATCTTTTGTGTCGGTAAAATGTCGCTCTACTATAGATGCACCTAAAGCTATGGCTGCTATACAAGCATTATTGTTGACTGTATGATCCGACAGTCCAAACGGCACATCAAATTCTTTTAAGTCCAGCATAGCGCCAAGTCTTACTAATCTTGATGGTGTAGGATATAGGTTAGTAGTATGCAGTAAAGCAAAAGGGCAGTTATTCTTTGATACAATTTCGACCGTTCTTTTTATAGTTTCCCTATTATTCATTCCGGTTGAAATGATCATCGGCCGGCCAAATCTTGAAATTAAATCAATTAATGGATAATTGTTCATTTCTCCAGAGCCAATCTTGAATGCCGAAACACCAAACTTATCTAAACGCAAGGCTGCAGCTCTACTAAAAGGTGTGCTTAAGAATACCATACCTTTAGATTGCACATATTCCATCAATTCCTTTTCTTCTTTTTCATCAAGTGCACAGTTTTTCATTACTTGATAAATTGATTCTGTGGAATTCCCTGGTATGACCTTCTTTGCCTCGCTGCTCATCTCATCATCAATAATATGGGTTTGATGCTTGATCAGTTTTGCGCCAGCTCTTGCCGCTGCATCAACCATTGAAAAAGCAGCTTCAAGACTCCCATTATGGTTAATTCCTATTTCAGGAATAACAAGAGGCTCATAGTCCATGCCAATATTAAGATTTTCAATCTTTAAACTTTGCATATTTATTATATTCCTCCTGCTCTAAAAATGGAGACAAATCATCTATCGGTGGAGATATTAAGCTTCCATCAGGCATTTTCTTACTCATAACCTTAGGCTCAATTAATTGTTGAACATCTTGAATAACTTCACATAAGCCATAAGAATTTAAGGATATCAGCCAATTTATTCCCTCATCGACATCCTCATGACAACTTATTTTTTTGTATGGAATACCGTATGCCGCAGTTATTTTATCAAAGGCTGGAAAGCTCACACCACTTTCCATTGTACAACCCGATAAAACGCCTCCAAAAAAATTTTTTTGGGTTTGAACAATGGCTTGATAGCCATTGTTATTAAAAACAATAAACTTCACCGGCAAATTATTGTGAACAATGGTTTGCAGTTCCTGTATGTTCATTTGAAAGCTGCCGTCA
>JAEYSJ010000366.1 GCA_023434855.1 Bacillota bacterium
CGTTGGCTTCGGTTGTCGGCACTCTCGAATTGCTTGATCCTGATGAAAGAGATTTGGTTAAAGGCATTATTATTAATAAGTTCCGGGGTGACATTAATCTACTAAAGCCGGCTTTGGAATTTCTGGAAGAGAAAACCGGCAAGCCGGTAGTAGGTGTTGTGCCTTACCTTGAGCAAATGGGCATTGATGATGAAGATTCTGTTTCCCTCGATGATAAGCAGATAAATGACAAACGGGAGCTTGATATTGCTGTATTCAGGACACCGAAAATTTCCAATTTCACGGATTTTGACGCCTTAGCCAACGAAAGTGATGTGACAGTGCGTTACATCCGTCAGGGTGAACCGCTTGGACAGCCGGATTTGATTATCCTGCCTGGCAGCAAAAACACCACTGAAGACTTGCTGTATTTACGTCAACAAGGTTATGAGCAGGATATTGTCCGGTTAGTAACAGCCGGTACGCCGCTAATAGGCATTTGCGGCGGTTACCAGATGCTTGGTAAGGAAATTCGCGACCCGGAGCATACAGAGTCGGATTTTGATCAGGTGGCAGGTCTGGGACTGCTTGACACTATTACCACCTTTGTAGCTATTAAACTTACCCATCAGGTGACAGCTCAATGCGAACGTCAGGAATTTTTGGGTTTGCAGTTTACCGGCAATGGTTTGACCGGTTATGAAATACATATGGGACGGACAGATTTTGTAAAACCGGTAAAACATGCCTTTACCATTACTACCCGTTCCGGAGAAACTGTAGAGTGTGATGATGGCGTGGTGCGGGATGATGGTTTAGTAATGGGGACTTATCTTCACGGAATATTTGATAATGACAGCTACCGGCGGGCTGTTTTGGATGCGCTGAGGGTACGTAAAGGGCTGGCGCCCCTGGGTGTGATTGGCGATACTCAGGCCAAAAAACAGCAAAGCTATAACCGTCTGGCTGATACTGTGCGGCAAAGCCTGAATATGGATTTAATATATCGTATTATGAATATGGATTGATGCGATGGAGAAATATTTAACACTTCTGGCGGTATGCCTGGATACCTTAATTGGTGATCCGCGCGGGGCTTGGCATCCGGTAGTGCTTATTGGTAATTTGATTGCTGTATTGGAACGCAAGCTGCGCCGCCCGGAGCATTCCGCCAAGGTGCAAAAATTTGCCGGAGCTTTACTGGTAGCGCTGGTATTGGGGATAACATATGGTATTGTCTGGCTCGTGATGCAGGGACTGTACGCCATTAGTCCACTTTGCGCTTTTGCCGGCGGCGCGTTTATCTTATCTTTTGCTATTTCCCCCCGCAGTTTGGCGGAAGCAGGACGAGAAATCAGAGATTATCTCTCCGCAGGTGATTTAGCCCAGGCCAGATATAAGGTGGGCTGGATTGTCGGGCGGGATACGGCACAGCTCGATGTTCCGGAAATAACCCGGGCGACGGTTGAGACAGTGGCAGAGAATATTGTTGACGGTATCATTTCCCCACTGTTTTATGCAGCTATTGGCGGTGTTCCTGTGGCATTCTTGTACCGGGCAGTAAATACCCTTGATTCAATGGTGGGTTATAAAAATGATAAATATTTGCATTTCGGCATGGTTGCCGCCCGCGTAGATGACGTTTTTAACTTCATTCCGGCCAGGTTAACCGCGGTTCTGCTGGTAGTGGCTGCCTTTATTCTGCGCTATGATGCCTATAATGCGTTTAACGCCATTCGGAGGGATGCCCGCAAACACCCCAGCCCCAATAGCGGCTTTGCCGAGGCAGGCGTAGCCGGGGCTTTGGGAGTTCAGTTAGGTGGCTTAAACTATTATGGTGGTGTGGCTTCCTTCCGGGCTTATATGGGCGAAGCGCGCTGCCAGCTGCAGCCGGAGCATATAGAACGGACAATTAGGATGATGTATATGGTTACCGGCTTGTTTGTTTGTCTGAATATAATAATTATATTTATGATAAAAGGTTAGGGGGCTGGCGGGTATGCCGTCAGATATAAAATGAACGATTTTATTACCGGACTGCAATTTTTAACACGTATTCGCCTGGTTAACCAATCGGAATGGTCGCCGGAAAGTTTTGGCCGCAGCGTAAAATATTTTCCCTTAATTGGGGCTGTGATTGGTATGGTTTTGGCATTGCTAAACCAAATCATTGATGGATATTTGCCGCTGCTTGGCATTTATATACCGCAGCATGTTGCGGCGACTGTATTGATTATTGCCCTTGTTATTATTTCGGGTGCCTTGCATTGCGATGGTTTTATGGATACTATGGACGGTATTTTTTCCGGACGGTCGCGGGAACGGATGCTGGAAATTATGAAAGACAGCCGCGTGGGTGCTAACGGTGTTGTGTCTTTTAGCATGCTGATCTTACTAAAATGGTCCCTGCTTTTAGATATTTCACCAACAGTTATGCCTGTGGCATTATTTGTGATGCCTGTTCTGGCTCGTTTTGCCATGGTGATTGGTGTGACTTCATTTCCATATGCCCGGCCGGACGGTATAGGAAAAGCTTTTGCTGAGTATGCCGGACGGACGACATTATATATTGCCCTGGTACTGACACTGTTGCTGGTTGTTCCACTCGGAAGACATGCGGTGATTGCCGGGGGTACTGCCATACTATTTGCTTTTGTATTTTGCCGCTATGTTACTCAATTGCTTGGTGGTATGACAGGAGATGTATATGGTGCCGTTACGGAACTGACGGAAGCAATGGTATTATTTGTTTTCTTATTTTAATATATAAATCATCAATGGTCTGGAGATAGTCTATGAAAATAAAAGTTAAATCACCCGGTTCGTGCGGTGAGTTAGTGCAAGGGACAATTGAAGGAAAAAATTTCTTGATTACTTGTCCGATAGATTTGTATTCTGAAGCAGAAATAATTATCGGCGAAAAAAAAACACAGGCTAACCCTGGCAGCAAGGTATTGTCCGCCGTGGAAAAAACTATGCAGTATTTAGGCTGCGGCGATAAAAACTTACAGGTAATCATAACGTCGGAACTGCTGTCAGGTAAAGGAATGGCCTCAAGCAGCGCTGATATCAGCGCTGCCTGTCAGGCAGTAGCCTTACAGCTGGGAAAATTGCTGACACCTGATGAAATTGCCGACCTGGCATTATCAATTGAACCAACTGATGGGGTGTTTTATCCAGGCATCATGATGTTTGATCACGTGCATGGCATTATACGCCGGTATCTTGGCATTCCGCCTGCTATGCATATTGCAGTGTTTGATGTAGGCGGTGAAGTTGACACTTTATACTTTAACCGGCGCGCTGATTTGGCCGAACTGAATAAAGCCAAAGAATCTCAAGTACGACAGGCCATGGATTTGGTCATTAATGGACTGGCTTTGAGAGATATCAGGCTTATCGGTCAGGGGGCCACTCTGAGCGCATTGGCTAACCAAAGTATTTTATATAAACCATGTTTGGATAAAATAATTGATATCATTCCTTCCTTTGGTGCTGTCGGGGTAAATGCGGCCCATAGCGGCACCGTTCTTGGTATATTATTTTCCGCCGAGAATATGTCTTGTTGTCATGATTGTATTGCGGCAGTACAGGCAGCCTGTCCTGAAGTTCAGTATTTGCGCACTGTCCGGCTGATTTCCGGTGGACTAATGAAACAGGAAGAAGGTGACGCAGATGAATGGAAAAAATGCAATTGAGCATGGCGGCAATTTGTACGCCACAGTACGCGAACAAGGCGGTTGTCTGTCCACTGTGCTGGATTTCAGCGCTAATATTAATCCTTTGGGTATAGCAGAAAGTGTCCGTGAAGCTGTGCATAATGCACTGGAGTATATTATCCACTATCCTGATGCTGATGCCTACATGCTGAAAGAAGCGATCAGCCGGCGTTACGGTGTAGATAAGGAGTTTATCACGGTAGGTAATGGGGCGGTGGAGCCGATATATATTCTCTGTCACATGCTTAAGCCGGCCAGGGTGCTTGTTAATGCACCTACTTTCGGCGAATATGAGCGGGCTGCGCAGGCAAGCGGGGCAGAAGTTGAATACTATTACCTGCGGTCTGATCGCGGCTTTGAAATTGATATTGCTGCCATGATACCCTTACTGCCTGTTGTTGATATGGTGTTTATTGGCAATCCTAACAACCCTACAGGCACATTACTGACCAACCGGGAAATAGAGCCTTTGCTGCTCAGCGCTAAGAAGAATAATACTCTTGTCGTGCTTGATGAATCCTTTTTGGATTTTTTGCCTGATGACAGTAAATATACCTGCCGCCATTTGCTGGCACACTATTCCAACCTGGTTGTTGTTCACTCACTGACCAAGTTTTACGCCATCCCGGGTTTGCGTTTAGGTTTCGCCCTGGCGAATTCCGAGATAACCCGCAAACTTCATATCGGTAAAGATCCGTGGAATGTTAATTCGCTGGCCCAAAGCGCCGGGGTGGCAGCGCTAAAGGACGAACAGTATCGCACCTTGAGCAAAAAGGTAATGCATGAAGCCAAGGAGGATTTATATGGTCAGCTGTGTGCTTTTTCTGACTTAATGCCTTATCACCCTGCCGTAAATTTTATTTTAGTTAATATAAAAAATACAGGCATGACTGCCAAACAAATGAGAAAAGCTTTACTGGCGCATAATATTCTTATTCGTGACTGTAGTAATTATCCCGGTTTGTCTGACGAATATATCCGGGTGGCGGTAAAAAAACCGGCGCAAAACGCTATATTGGTGAATGCGCTGCAAAGTGTGGTGAGATAATGACAAAAGTAATATTAGTGCGACATGGTCAAACAGTTTGGAACCTGGAAATGAAATACCAGGGACATAGTGATATTGCTTTAACAGAAAAAGGTTTATATCAGGCTGAATTGGCAGCCGGTCATTTGGCAACGGAAAAAATTGCAGCAGTGTATGCCAGCGATTTGAACCGGGCCTTTAAAACCGCTGAAATTATTGCGGGAAAACACGGTTTACCTGTTATATCTCTTGCTGCTTTGCGGGAAATAAGTTTTGGTGAATGGGAAGGCCTGACTTATGATGGCATCAATAGCCGTTGGGCAGATGTAATTGCCAAGTTGTTCAGCCATCCGGACGAAGTCAGAATACCTGGCGGTGAAACTTTCGGGGAGCTAAAAGAACGGGCGGCGGGAGCTATCGAACAGCTCGTGGCTAAACATCAGGACGAGACTATTGCAGTAGTATCGCACGGCGGCACCATCCGTACTATTTTATGCGCTGCCCTCAATATTCATTTAAACCATGTATGGAGTATCAAACAGGATAATACGGCAATCAATATTATTGAATATTATAAGGAAAGAACAATAGTAGGCCTGATGAATGATACTTGTCATTTGAATGGCTAGATACACTAAGCTAGTCATGTATATAAAATTAGACAAAAAATTAACCATAGGCCGTCTTACAAGACAGTCTATGGTTTTTATTGCAATATGAACGATTTTTTGATAAGGTAAGCTAAACAACTTTATTGTAAAAAATAATTAAAAAAGTTATATATTGTAATATGCGTATTTAATTTAGAGAACCAGTATAAAATATCTATACTGCAGTTGGCTCAAATTTAACGTAATGATAGAGATACTTTACCGGTGGCTCTGACATAGTTGAAAACCTGTAATGCACAGAAGGAGGCCTTTTAATGGAAGAAAGATTGAATGCCGTAACCCACGGTGTAGGAGCATTTCTTGCCTTGGCCGGACTTTCAATTCTCATCGTGTCGTCTCAGATGTATGGCGGTATCTGGCATCTTGTAAGCTTTAGCATCTATGGTGTTTCGCTGGTTCTGCTTTATCTGGCTTCTACGCTTTACCACAGCTTTAGTAACGAAAAGCTTAAATATATCTTTAAAATAATTGATCACGCTGCGATTTATTTACTGATTGCCGGTACATACACTCCTTTTACGCTGGTACTGCTTCACGGAGTTTTGGGCTGGACCGTCTTCGGGGTGATTTGGGGATTGGCATTCATTGGAGTTATTTTTCAGATTTTTTTTGTCAGACGGTTCAAACTTTTATCAACCCTGTGCTATATTTTCATGGGTTGGTTAATGATTTTTTTCATTAAACCGCTTGTAGCTGTTTTACCAATGATGGGACTTTGCTGGCTGCTTATTGGCGGACTTTTTTATACGGTAGGTGCTTTTTTCTACCTGTTTCGCAAGCTTCCCTATAATCATATGGTATGGCATTTGTTTGTTCTGGCAGGAAGTGTTTCCCATTTCATAACTGTTTTTTATTATGTGCTCCCCATTCCGGTTATTTTATAAAAATTTCCGCCTATGATGAATACACAATTTTTTAAATAATGGGGCGTCCGGCGACTAAGTCTGTTGATGCTTCATTTTTTGGTTTTTGCGGGAATATGGTCAGCGCTCTGGCAAGACGTTTTATTCCTTCGCTAAGTATTGCCGGCGAATGGGTGGCAAAGCATAAACGAATTTCATCGCTCCCGGCCTGATTTGTATAAAAAGCGTTTCCAGGCACAAAGGAAACCCCTGTTTTGGCAGCTTCATGCAGCAATGCCTGCGAAGCAATATCGTGCTCTATTTTACACCACAGATAAAAGCCGCCATCCGGTAAATTAAATGTTAACTTATTTTTGCAAAAGCGCCTGATGCTGCTAACCATGGCATCCCGGCGCTTTTTATATTCCTGACGGACCAAAGACAGATGACTGTCTATATTGCCATCTTGCAGGTACATGTGCAGCAGCCATTGGGTGAGGTTGTTGCAATGGAGATCTACGTATTGTTTTTCCTGGGCAAGACGGTTAATTACCTCGGGTGGTCCTACCAACCAGCCCGTCCGCAGGCCAGGAAAAAGAATTTTGGAAAAGGTGTTTAAATACAATACTCCGCCGTAATTGTCCAGAGATTTTAAGGAGGCAGGCGGCTGCTCATCGTAAAATAATTCGCCATAAGGGTCATCTTCAACAATAATTAAGCGATGCGGGGCAGCTAACCGCAATAATTCCTGGCGTTCATTTAAAGGCATCACCCGTCCTGTGGGATTTGCAAAGGTAGGAATTGTATAAAATAGCTTTGGCCGGTAGCGGATGAGATAATCTTCCATCAGCGCAAAAGGAAACTGTTCTTCAGGTGGAAGGCATAATATCCGGGCGCCTGCCGCCTGGAAAACTTGAATTGCACCGATGTAAGTGGGTGATTCTAGGACAACATAATCTCCTGGTTCTATCAAAACTTTGCTAATTAGATAAAGTCCTTGCTGCGAACCGGCCAGGATCAGGATATTATCCATAGTTGCAGGAATACCTTTCCCGGTCTCCATTTGCGCAATGGAATGGCGCAGCGGTTGATAGCCTTCAGTAGGAATATGCCCGAAATTGGAGTTTTCCAATTGTGAAAGCTTGCTGTTAAATAAATTTGTAAAGCAGTCGGTTGGATACAGTGCAGGGTCCGGCATACCGGCCGCCAAGGAAATTATGTCATCGGTATTAGTGTTGGAAATTAAGCTGCGTAAAATAGAAGATAACGGTGTCTTTAAATGGGGAATAAACAATTGCTCCCAGGGCATAGAGGGTAGGGCTGTTTCTATGCTATTACCGGTCAATGTGGTAACATAGGTGCCACTGCCAACCTTGATCGTGACCAGGCCCCGCTGTTCCAGGTGACGGTAAGCATTAATTGCAGTAGTGCGGCTGACGGCAAAATATTTGGCTAAATCTCTTTCGGGAGGAAGTTTGCAGCCGGCAGGCAAAATTTTATTTTTTACACCAACGGCGATGTGGTCAGCAATTTGCAGGTATAAAGGCTGATTGACTGAATTGTCTAGTTCCATGTTGGAAAAATATTTGGATATATCCATTGCTGAAAAAACCTCCTTAATATCCAATTTAATTTCATAGTTTCTTAATTGGATATTTACAATGTTTTTCCTGCTGGGTAATATAATAAATAAAATATGGAGAGGTGAATAATTTATGGATAACTCAAGAGCGGTATTCCCGCCAAAAGAAAATTTACTGGGGGACGATTTTTTACTGGGATTTCGGGACAGTCTGCCACTCATGCTAGGAGTGATGCCATTCGGTATTACTTGCGGTATCATGGGTCTGGCGGCAGGGCTCAGTTCGGCGGAGACTCTCTTTATGTCACTGCTCGTTTTCGCAGGAGCATCACAGTTTGTCAGTATTACTATGCTCGCAGACGGTGTTACGGGTTGGGGAATTATTGGCCTGACAACATTATTAATAAATTTACGGCATTTACTGATGGGAGCTTCTCTGGCCCCTTATATGACCAGACTTCCTATTGGTATGCAAGCCTTACTGGCTTTTGGTATGGCCGATGAAACTTATGCCATGACTGTGAGTCGCACGCAGCAGGCCGGGTATAGCCCGGGTTATCAATTAGGAACCAATTCCGCTCTTTATTCAATTTGGGCCTTGTCAACTGCTGCCGGCACAATACTAGGCGGCTATATTGAAAATCCATTAACCTGGGGATTTGATTTTGCCATGCCGGCAACTTTTTTGGCCTTGCTTATTCCGCGGCTGGTTAATCGCACCAGTCTTTTGGTTTTTGCAGTGTCGATGGTAGTGGCCGTACTAGGTGCAGTTTTTTTACCAGGCAAATGGTATATAATAATTGCCTGTTTGGCAGCCAGCCTTGTAGGTGGTTTGTTGGAAGGAGGGAATACAAATGAAAATTGAAATAATTATCATTATAATTACGATGGCGGTAGTCACCTTCTTTACCCGGTTCGCCAGTCTGGTACTGCTACACCATACCGGCATACCCGCCTGGTTCGGAAAATGGCTAAAACATGTTCCTGTCGGTATTTTAACTGCTTTAATCATCCCGCCGATCCTGGTTCAACAGGGACAAATAAATATTTCTTTGCATAACCATTACTTAGTGGCAGGTATAGTAGCTGCTGTTGTTGCATATAAAAGTGGTAGTGCCGTTCTAACCATGGGATTGGGGATGGGAGCGATGCTTGCGCTGCGATGGCTTACTAGTTAATCCCATTCCTGCCAAATTTCCGGGGAATAACCTACGGTAGCTTTTGGACCGTTACGGACAATAGGTGTTTTTAATAGCTGAGGGTTATTTAACAGAACTTCTTCCACATCATGAACAATATATTTAAGGTTGCGTTTTTGGTATTCTTTCCCTGTGGTATCAATCAAGTTTTCCAGTTTTACAGCGTTTTTTACACTGCTTAATTCTCCTTTGCTCATACCTTTGACTGTTAAATCTATAAACTGGTATTTGATTCTTCTTTCTTTAAAATATCTTTCGGCTTTGCGGGTATCCTGACACTTTCTCGTGCCAAATATTTGTATATTCATTGTGCAACTCCTATCTTTGTGTTTTTATATCGCTGGCAAATTATGCAATAATGTGGGATAATAATGTAGTAGAGGGATGTCTTATTGCAAATAGTCACGTGGGCGATGAGGAGGTTTGGACGATGTATGCGGAATTTAAAGCTGCTGTGTTAAGCACGGAAATAAATCTCAGTAAGATCGCCAAACATTTTGGTATTGAGCGAAAATTTAAGTGGGAAGATTTTCTGGTTTTACGGGATAAAGCTTTGCAAGGCATCGTACTTGAACCGGAAAATAAAATGGTATATATTTTTCATTTTGGCAGTATGGTTTTTGTAAATATGCAACACCACGAAATGACGGATATGGTAAATTATATAAAACGAATTGATGCTGAATTAAATATTACTAACCTGTTCAAATATGTTGATGATTATAAATTGGAAATCAGTCCTGATGAACCAATGTCCATTAATAATGACTATATGGTTATTAACCAGCAAAGTGATTATCATTTGGAGATTATCGCGGTAATTCTTGCTAAATCAGTAGCTCTTGAAAAAATTGAGATTGAGATGGATTTGTTACTTGATGATGTAGAGGATGTAGTTGATTATCTTAATCAAGGGAAACTGGCTGTTTCTGATGAGCAATTGGCCAAGATGTCCGGGAACATTTTAGGTTTTAAGTTTAATACCATATCTTATATTATGCTGCTGGATAAACCGGCTATTACGTGGGTAAACGATGAAGCCAGCTCGTTGTTTTCCGAACTCAGCTCGCTGTTTGAATTAAATGACCGATATGAAAAAATCCGCCATAAAACTGAAATACTGATGGATATTACTGAGGTGTTTTCAGGTCTGGCCCATGCTAAACGGGGCACTCGCCTGGAATGGGCGGTAATTATTCTGATTGTCATCGAAATATGTTTATCTGTATTCGATATCTTTTGGAAAAATAGGTAATGTTATCTAAAGTCGTAGATGAACTGCGGCTTTTTTGTTTTATACTAAGCATAAAAGGAATATTAGCTTCGTTAGAGCATAGAGTAATAGTGAATGCAGTTACGGCGTGTTTGGTAATACTATACTATAGATGTTGACTGTCGCTGCTTTTCAGGAATATAATGTAAATAAATGATTAAAAGTGATATCTGACCAAGTCCTGCTGTGAGGAGGTAGAAAATTTTGAATAATATTGGCTGTATGCTGCAATCGAAAACTTGGGCTGTAGTGGGGGCTACTGATAATAAGGCGAAATTCGGTTATAAAATTTTTAAATTCCTGCGGGATGCAGGTATTGATGTTTATCCGGTAAATCCCGGACTGGCAGAAGTCATGGGGCAAGTATGTTATCCTTCACTAAAAGATTTGCCGGTAAAGCCGGATGCGGTGAATGTTGTAGTTCCACCTAAAGTGGGCGAACAAATTATGCGGGATTGTGCAGAGCTGGGAATAAAAAATGTTTGGCTGCAACCGGGAGCTGATGCCGAATCTGTTGTCCAACTGGCGCAACAGCTCGACTTAAATGTAGTCTGTGCTTGTATTATGGTAGAATTAAAAAATAAAGGGGGAGAGTAGATAATGGCAAATGTGGTTAATACTAGTGAGGCCAATTTCCATGAGGAAGTGCTGGAGGCTAGTCAACCGGTACTGGTTGACTTTTGGGCTTCTTGGTGTGGTTATTGTATGAAATTGTCGCCAATACTCGATGAATTAGCCGCTGAAATTGGTGATAAAGTGAAAGTTGTTAAAGTGAATGTAGACGAGAATCGCAATTTAGCTCAAACATATGGCGTAATGAGCTTACCTACTATGATTTTATTTAAAGATGGTGAGCAGGTAGAAAAGTTGATGGGATTTATGCCAAAAACGGTTATTACCGGCAAGATCTCACCTCTGATATAACATAAACATAATCTTGATGCGGGTATCACTACTGTTGATACCCGCATCTTTTTTCATATATATCATATCTCTTTTCCCTCCTGCATAGGTAATAGCATATGTTGCAAATACCTTATGGGTGGAGGCGTGTGGGTTGGCTAAAGTGGCGCTGATAGGGTCGCCAAATGTAGGAAAAAGTGTAATATTTAATTATTTGACAGGAACATATGTGACCGTATCCAATTACCCGGGTACTACGGTTGAGGTGGCACGCGGGCACAGCAAAATTGGTGGCAAAATTTATGAGATTATTGATACACCGGGATTATATTCACTTATTCCACTAACAGAAGAAGAACAGGTAACCCGTGAATTGCTGTTCCGTGAAAAGCCGGACATCGTGATCCATGTAATTGACGCAAAAAACATACGAAGAATGTTAAATATGACTTTACAGCTTATCGATGCAGGATTGTCAGTTGTATTAAATATTAATATGATGGACGAAGCAAGGAATTTAGGGATTTGGATCGATGCGGGTCGTTTAGCCGATATTCTGGGGATACCTGTCATTGCCACATCGGCTATCAAAAAAGTTGGCTTAGATGACTTAAAAAAAGCAATTGGCCGTTATAGGCACCATACAGCGTTAATCGTGAACTTTCCTGAAAAAATTGAGCGAACTCTTGCGGCAATTAGCGCCAGATTGTCCCGGGATTATGGGCTTTCCCAACGTATGGCTGCTCTTTTGCTGTTGCAAGGGGATACTATACTGCATAATCTGGTGCGGGATGAGCCGGGAAGCAAAGAAATTCAGACTGATATTAACAGTCTGGCAAAGGAGTATAAACATAGCCTGGATTATATCCTTACAGTTGAACGCCAACATATGATTGATAAAATATTAGAGTGTGCCGCAAGGTACGGCAAAAAACGTCCAAAATATATTGCAGATCATCTTGGCAGGTGGACCAGAGAACCTTTTACGGGGATACCGGTATTATGCCTGGTGTTATATGTGGGTTTATATCAGATTGTTGGCAGGTTTGGCGCAGGAGTACTTGTTGATTATTTCGATGGTATTTTTTCTCGGTTTATGAATCCTGTAGTGGAAAATGCTGTTTATTATTATGTTCCTTGGGAGTGGCTGCAATCCTTATTAATTGGGGAATATGGTATATTTTCCTTAGGTTTTCGTTATGCGGTCGTAATTATTTTACCTATTGTAAGTACCTTTTTTCTGGTATTCGCCATTTTAGAAGACTGTGGTTATTTGCCCCGCTTAGCGATGTTGGTTGATAGTTTGTTTAAAAAATTCGGCTTAAACGGCAGGGCGGTTATTCCTATAGTTTTAGGGCTAGGGTGCGGGACAATGGCCGTAATGGTTACCCGGACACTGGAATCACGGCGTGAACGTATACTGGCAACTTTTCTATTATCTTTAACCATACCTTGTTCGGCTCAATTAGGCGTAGTTTTGGCACTTTTGTCCCACAATATAATCGCAGTCGGTATATGGAGCAGTTGTATTATCATAGTGTTTATAACCGTAGGCTGGTTAAGCGCCCGTATTTTGCCAGGAAAACGCAATGCTTTCTATTTAGAGATACCGCCACTTAGGATACCTGTTCTTTCTAATGTATTGGCAAAAGCTTATACCCGCATGTCCTGGTACTTCATTGAGATCCTGCCGGTTTTTATAGTTACCAGCATGATCATGTGGTTAGGCGACCGTAGCGGGTTATTGACAGCAATGATCAATTTTGTTCACCCGGCTATGAATTTTATGGGTTTGCCGTCTGAAACGGCGCAAGCTTTTCTGGTAGGCTTTTTCCGGCGTGATTATGGAGCGGCAGGTTTGTATGATATGTGCGATGCAGGACTGCTTTCTGACAGGCAATTGTTAATTGCGGCTGTTACTTTAACTTTATTCGTACCTTGTATCGCCCAAATGGCCGTTATGATAAAGGAAAGAGGAATAAGGGTATCAATTATAATGGTAACAATTATCGCATTACTTGCTTTGGCAACAGGCGGAATGTTAAACCGTATTTTATCTGTAGTATATTGAATTTGGCAAAGGGGTTGGATTGGGATGGCTAATCATGTGCCGATAACCGAATTAAAACCTGGCGAAAGTGCACGTGTAGTTTCTTTGCCGAATGAAAGCAGTTATTTAAGAAAACTAACTTCATTTGGTATTTTGCCAGGTGTGGAAGTGGAAGTATTGCAAGTTTCGCCTGCATATGTTTTATGTATTGAATATACGCAGTTGGCAGTTGACTTTGAAGTAGCAAGAAGGATAATAGTAGAAAAATAAGAAAAGACTTGGCTTCTGCCAAGTCTTTTAGACGCCGGCAGAAGCCTTAGTCGTTTTCGTTTTAAATATTCATTTGATTTGTCTACACAAAAAAAGACAGTTTTTACTGTCTTTATTCGCAACCGCAGCCGCAGCCGCCGCCAGACTGGCAATTAGCCGCCGCTTTATTTAGATCGGCAACAAGGGCGTCTATATCAATGCCATGAGCTGCAGCGCCTTGTTCAATATTTTCAAAACGGGCAGCAGCACAACCTAGACATCCCATACCGTAATTCTGGAATATTGCAACAGTCTGCGGATATTTCTGCACAACATCCATAATGCTCATTTGTTTAGTAATATGCATTAAATTTTTCCTCCTTTAAAATGTGGAATATGTTGGAATGTTGCTATTATATCATATTTATATGCTATTTGTCATGAATTAACGTAAAAGATTAAGTGAAAAAATAAAAAGAGCCCGCAATGATCTACGCTACAGCCAATGCTAATCATTACATACCTATACGCAATCTTTCGACTACGCACAAGCATTACACAACTAACACCAACCTTTGCTCGAATGCCACAGATACCTACGAAACCTACTGCAATCTCCCGACTGCAATAGACCCCTATAAGACCCCGGGAAAAATCTACAGAACCTGTGACAGTCTTAGCTCGACCATTATACATCCCTTTTGACCACACGATAACAGTTGGGCTACCGTACAGCCTTACAAGACATATAATGATCTGCCCGCCGACTAATGCCGAACCTTGCGACCCGACATTAATCTTTGGCCGACTGATGCCGAACCTCTTGCGAAATCCGACACCAATCTTGGCTCGACCATTACGAACCCTTTACGATAATTATTATAACCTGCAGGGAAAAAAGTATACGAATTTCCGCTAGTAATTTTTTTGCGAAAAGAGTAAAATAAAATGGTAATAATAGAGCATATTGAAAATATACTTCAAATAAAGGAGATATAATGGGCAAAATTGCCTTTACTATAGGCCCATTCATGTTTCATTGGTATGGGCTTATTATTGCATTTTCCGTTTTTATTGGCATGGTTGTCACTATATGGCAGACCCGGGTGCGAGGCAAAAGAGCCAAACACGTAATTAATCTGGTTTTACTTGGAGTACCGTCAGGCATTATAACAGCCAGGCTGTACTATGTTGCCGCCAACTGGAAAATATATGCCGGTGATTGGGCGGAAACTCTATATATTTGGCACGGAGGATTAGCCATATATGGTGCGATAATTGGAACAATCCTGGTTGTTTATCTGTATACCTATCTACATAAAATATCTTTCGGGTGCTGGCTGGATGTCATAGCCCCGGGAATGGCTATAGGTCAGGCAATCGGCTTATGGGGTAATTTTATAAATCAGGAGGCTTTTGGTTATCCTACTGATGCTTCATGGGGGATATATATTGATTTTGCTTATCGCCCGATAGGCTATGAACAGTATGATTATTTTCATCCTGCTTTTTTGTATGAATCCTGTTGGAATATATTTCTCTTTTTAATACTGTTGGCTGTAAGCTTTGTGCAGATTAGATATAAACGCATACAGCCAGGCAGTATATTTTTGCTTTATATTATTTTATATTCTTTTGGTAGGTTTTTAGTCGAAGGGATTCGATTAGACAGTGAAATGATTTACGGGTTCCGTTTAACACAAATTATTTGCGTGCTAAGTATTACTGCAGCCACATGGCTGTTGTTGCGAATAATCGGGCTTTATCGGCGCGGGTGAGTTAGGAGGAGAAGGATATGCCGCTTAAACGTGTTCAACAATTTATTAATCAATACCCTGACTTAAAAATTGTACTGTTCGACAGTAGTACTCATACAGCTGATCTGGCCGCTCAGGCGTTAGGAGTAACGCCGGGGCAGATTGCCAAGACACTGGTATTTATTTTAGACGGTCAACAACCGGTAGTGGTCGTGACTTGCGGAGATAGGAAGGTTAATGTCAAACAGTTGGCTAAAATATTAGGTGGGAAAAAAGCCAGATTTGCCAGCGCTGACACGGTAATGGAACTTACGGGTTTTCCGCCGGGCGGGGTATCACCTATTGGCCTTTTGCAGATCGTTCCAGTCTATCTTGATGAAAGCTTATATAACTATGATGTGGTTTATGCGGCTGCGGGGACAGCTAATTCAGCATTGCCGGTAATGCCGGAGCGTCTCAGGGAGATCACAGGCGCGAAGGTGATAAATGTGTGTTAATGAAGTAAGTTGTATTTTATGGCAGATCTGCTTAGCTAAAGCGGTAGGACTTAGGCCGCCTGTAATGACAAAAAGAAGGCCTCAAATGGTGAGAAAGGGGAACAAATGTGTTAAGAGTGAGTAAACGGCATGTGTGCTTATTGTTTGCCGTGGGTTTGGTATTACTGTTCATAGCTTTGGCTGTCGCCGGCACTACTTCTGTTGTGGCCAGCCATAATCAGGACCATACTATGAATCTCACTGATGTTCCTGTGCTTAATTACCATAAAGTTGATAATATAAATCACTCACTTTCTATTTCGCCGCCGGAATTTGAGGAGCAAATGCAGTACTTGCACGATAATGGTTATCATACGATTACCCCGGATCAGTTAGTCGCATATTTAAAATACGGGAGCACCTTACCTGAAAAACCAATCATGCTTTCTTTCGATGACGGATACCTTGACAACTATACCAACGCATACCCTATTATGAAAAAATATGGATTTACGGCTACGATATTTGTAGTTACCAATCTAGTCGGGCGTGATCCGCGGTTTATGAACTGGGATCAGGCCAGGGAGATGCAGCAAGAAGGGTTTGTGTTTGGATCTCATACCGTCAATCATGTGGTGCTGACAAAGCTTTCTTCCGAAGAAGCTCTGAATGAACTCGTCGACTCGCGGCTGGAAATAGAGCAGCAACTTGGAAAGCCCCCTCTTTATTTCGCGTATCCAACAGGTGCTTATAATATGCAAATTGAGGATTTAGTCCGCCGAGCAGGATATAAAGCTGCATTTACTATTCGCTATGGCCAGGTTGGCCAAGACAGTAATATTTATGCTCTTGAACGTATTCCTATTTTTAAAGGGCAAAAAACTTTTCGCAGTTTCTTTATTCGTCTTAATGCAGCACCTATTTTGGAACGATTAGGCATTATCCGAAATTGAATAGGACAAAAGTCCTCTATTCCCAGGCCTATAAGCCTATTATATTAGAAAAATAAAAAAATCCTTCAAAATTGAAGGATTTTTTTTATTTTTCAAGAACATATTAATAAAAAGTGGTTTATTGTGGTGTAAAGTGGTGGATAATTACTGATGAAGTTATTCTGGTGGTGAAATGGCTATGTTGATGGGGGAGTATCTGCACAATATTGACAACAAAGGCAGAGTCATTTTGCCAGCTAAATTTCGTGAGGAATTGGGAGATAGTTTTATTGTTACCAAGGGACTGGATAATTGCCTGTTTGTATATGCTAAAGATGAGTGGGCTATCCTAGAAAGTAAGTTAAAACAGTTACCGTTGGCCAAACCTGAAGCCAGAGCTTTTGTTCGCTTCTTTTTTGCCGGTGCGGCAGAGCTGGAATGTGACAAGCAAGGACGAATGTTATTACCTAATAATTTACGTGAGTATGCGAAATTAGACAAAGACGTAGTAGTAATTGGGGTGTCTAACCGGATAGAGCTTTGGGACAAAGAGGCATGGGATGCATATAATGAACAAGTTGGGCCAACTGTGGCGAATATTGCCGAAACTTTGGTAGATTTAGGTATATAATTTTCTTTAAACAGTCTCTAATGGGGAGTGATTGCTGCAGTGGAATTTCACCATACCAGTGTTCTGTTAGAAGAAAGTGTGGCGGCTTTGATCACTAACCCTGAGGGTATTTACATCGATTGTACTTTGGGTGGCAGTGGCCATGCTGTCCGCGTTGTTAGCCGGTTAAAACCTGCAGGCTGGTTTATTGGCATTGACCAAGACCCTGCGGCGATAAAGGCGGGACAGGACAGGTTGGCAAATACCGCCTGTAAAGTAACAATTGTTCAGGAAAACTTTCAACAGCTTGGGAAGATTTTGGATGAATTAAGTTTATTAGCCGTGGATGGCATACTATTTGATCTTGGTGTATCTTCTCACCAGCTTGACGTAGCTGAACGCGGCTTCTCCTATATGCAGGACGCCCCGCTTGATATGCGCATGAATCCTGCTGCTAGTTTTTCGGCCTATGATATAATCAATCATTATCCGGAAGACCGCTTGGCACATGTCATTACCGAATACGGTGAGGAGCGTTGGGCTAAGCGGATCGCCAAATTCGTTGCGGAAGCCAGAAAAGGTGGGGAGATTAAAACTACCGGGGAATTAGTTGAGATTATAAAAAACGCTATTCCCGCCGCGGCCCGTAGGGAAGGGCCGCATCCGGCAAAACGTACATTTCAGGCTATTCGCATTGAAGTAAATAATGAACTGGATATTTTACGAGACGTCTTTATTACAGCGGTAGACAGGCTTAAACCTGGAGGAAGGCTATGCATCATAACTTTTCACTCGTTGGAAGATCGTATTGCCAAGCGGACATTGCAAAGTATGGCAAAAGGGTGTGTTTGTCCGCCACAATTGCCAGTTTGTGTATGTGATAATAAACCGCGGATTAAGATATTGGGGAAACCTATAATACCTGCACCTGCTGAACTTGAAAATAATCCTCGTGCGCGCAGCGCTAAATTACGGGTAGCAGAAAAGTTGTAAAATTTGTTTGGTTCTATTATTAGGGGAGGGTAAATACACATGTTAGTGAACAGGAAGCAAGACTGGGATATTTATGAAGAGCAGTCCACTTTGCCTAAAGTGGAACATTTGCCGCAAACCAGCCGGCTTAATATTGCGTTACGGGTTAAATGTTTGGTCACGGTTGTAATTGCCGCAATAATTGCAATGGTAGTAACCGTTCAAAGTGAATCAATTGTAAGGAATGGCTACGATTTGGTTAAGATGAAAGCTCAAGTGGCGAAAATAGAGAAAGAAAATGAAATATTGCGGTTGGATATTGCTAAATTGAAATCACCACAGCGTATTCAGCAAATTGCTACAAGTGAATTGGGAATGGTCGTGCCGCAAAACGTCTATTGTGCCGCTACAACGAGTAATAATGTTGTTAATCAAGGAAACCAAACTAACGTAAATGCTAATAACAAAATACCGACTGACCAAGTGGCAAATTTCCTGAAGGCAGGCAAGGCGGAGGCGAGTAAAGGGCAACCTTAATTTAAATGAGCCTGGTTCAAAACGCGTAATTTGAATCACAATGCCTCAGTTCGACGTTTTGAAGCAGACTCTTATATGGGGGAGATGCTATTGGCGTCAGCTACACATGTTACCATTAGAAAAAGAGTGGCTTATCTTTTTCTCGTTGTTTCGGTAATTATGGCAGGATTGAGTTGCCGGCTATTGTATCTCCAGTTTTATAAGAGTATATGGTTAACAGAAAACGCTATTGACCAGCGTATTAGAGAAATACCTGTTGAAGCCAAAAGGGGTATAATTTATGACCGCAATGGCAAGGAGTTAGGGGTTAGTGTAAGCACTGAATCAGTTTATGCTATACCTGCTGAAATACATAATGCCGATGAAACAGCAGCCAAATTGGCTGCTATTTTGGCGTTAGACGCTGATAAATTGGCAGCGAAATTAAAGAAACGTCAGGCTTTTACCTGGGTAAAGCGAAAGATTGACACAGATGTGGCCAGAAGCATAAAGATGATGGATTTACCAGGAATAGGGCTTACACAGGAAAGCCAGCGCCAATATCCTTATGATAACCTGGCATCCCATGTTTTGGGTTTTACCGGTATTGATAGCCAGGGATTAGATGGAGTGGAAATTACCTTCGACAGTTATTTAAAAGGTCGTCCCGGCAGCATTGTAGTTGAGTATGATGCCCGCGGGCGTGAAATTCCTTATGCCTCTCATCGTTTCGTCTCGCCGACTGACGGAAACAATATTTATTTAACTATTGATGTCATTATCCAGCAAATTGTCGAACGTGAACTTGACAGGGTGATGCAGGAAACTCAGGCTAAAGCGGCTACAATAATAGTAATGCAGCCGCACACCGGGGAAATTTTAGCACTGGCTAACCGTCCGGATTATAATCCTAACAAATTTGCCGAGTATTCTCCCAAACTTTGGCGCAATATTGCGGTGTCAAATGCCTATGAACCTGGTTCAACTTTTAAAATAATTACAACTACCGCTGCGTTAGGAGAAAAGGTTGTCAGGCCTACCGACCGTTTTTTTGACCCCGGGTCGGTGGAAGTACAG
>JAEYSJ010000379.1 GCA_023434855.1 Bacillota bacterium
GTATGTACCAGCGAAAATAAAGGTGAGCGTAAAAAGAATGTAGGCAGCGGCACCATGTTGGTGGGACTGGGCCTGGAAGGTGATGCCCATGCCGGATTTCAACATAGGCAGGTTAGTTTGCTGGCACTGGAAAGTATTGAAAAAATGCGGCAAAAAGGATTGGACGTGCATCCCGGAGATTTTGCCGAAAACCTAACTACTGAAGGGCTAAACCTGCCTTCTCTGCCCATTGGCACCAAGATAAAAATCGGCGATGTGCTGATGGAGGTAAGTCAGATCGGCAAGGAATGCCATAACCGCTGCGCAATCTATTATCAAGCAGGCGATTGTGTAATGCCGCGGGAAGGTATTTTTACCATTGTTGTCACCGGTGGCAAAGTGGCGGTTGGTGATACTATAGAGGTGTTGGGACATGTTTAGTATCGGCATAATTACGGCCAGCGACAAGGGTGCGCGGGGCGAACGGGAAGATATCAGCGGTAAAACCATTGCCACCATGCTGGCCGGTTTAGGTGAGGTTAAGCATTATACAGTGGTACCTGACGAACAGGATGCTCTCAGCCGGGAGATTATCCATATGGCGGATGAACTCAGGATTGACCTTGTTCTTACCACCGGCGGCACCGGTCTGGGGCCGAGGGATGTTACGCCGGAAGCTACTTTAGCGGTTATTGACAGGCAGGTGCCAGGCATACCTGAAGTAATGCGCGCCAAATCCCTGGAAAAAACGTCCCGGGCAATGCTATCCCGGGCGGTTGCCGGTCAAAGAGGGCGTACACTGATCATTAACTTGCCCGGCAGTCCTAAAGGTGTACAGGAATGCCTGGAAGTGGTGCTGCCTGCCTTGGAACACGGGTTGTCAATTATGAAGGGAGAAGCAAGTGAGTGTGCCCGGGCATGAGTACTCGTTCCTAGGCTGTAATATAATAATAAAACTCTTCTAATTTGGCAGTCTAACGTTGCATGCTATGAGTGCCGAGTCGATAGGGTATACTGGGAAACTGGTATGCCTCCCATTGCGGAAAGAAGACTTTCGGGAGTTAGAAACCAGACTTGACTTTTGACATAATGTCTGGCTCTATTACTTTAGAAAGGAGTGCTTAGGTTAGCTAAGTAGAAATTTTCGTTAGGGGAGGAGATGAAGTATGTTTTCAGCTAGAAAACAATTATTACTGTTTTTATTTGGTTTGATGGCATTGTTGGCTCTTCTGGCTGCAGGGTGCAGCAGTAAGGACAACCAGGAAAAGTCCGCCAATGTACCTGTCCAGATATTGATGTCAAGCACCATCGGGCCAATTGATGCCGGAATTGTAGATGTTCTGGAAAAGGAATTTGAAAAGAAAACTGGCATTGTAGTGCGGCACGTAGGTGCCGGTACCGGTGAAGCAATCAAAATTGCCCAAAGCGGCTCAGTGGATTTAGTATTGGTTCATGCAAAGGCATTAGAGGAGAAGTTTGTCGCTGACGGTTATGGCGTTAAACGGTATGATTTGATGTACAATGACTTTGTAATAATGGGTCCATCCGACGACCCTGCTAAAATTAAAGGTGAAAAGAGCGCTGTAGCTGCACTGCAAAAGATTGCGCAGTCAGGATCGTTGTTTGTTACTCGTGGCGATAAATCCGGCACTAATGTCAAGGAGCTGGAATTATGGGACAAAGCCGGCATTAAACCGGCGGGCAGTTGGTACAAAAAGTATGAAAAAGGCGCTGAGGGCAATGGTAAGACGCTGAAATACGCAGATGAACAGCATGCCTATACTGTCATGGACAGAGCCACGTACATAACCATGAAAAAGGATTTGAAATTGGAAGTTCTTGTGGAAAAAGATGAAATCCTACTGAATTATATAACGGTTATTCCAGTCAGTCCGCAAAAATTTCCTGGCGTTAAGTATAACGAAAGCATGAAATTCATTGAATGGCTGACTTCCAAGGAGGGCCAGGCAGTTATCAGGGACTTTGGGAAGGACAAATATGGTGAACCACTGTTTTTTCCCAATTCACCGGCAGGAAAAGAAATTTAGCAGTTTTCAGGTCGCTAAAATAAATCGAAGGGGATGGATAAATGATGGTAAAGAGAAATCTTATCTGGAGCGCTTTTGTATTGATAGTCAGTTTATTTATTTTAGCTATGGCAGGCTGTGCCAAGACTCCGGCCCCGCAGGCGGAAACTCCGGCTCCTGCCAATAAAGACGTGATTTTGGCTACCACTACCAGCACCCAGGACAGCGGTTTGCTTGATGTGCTCATTCCTGCTTTTGAGAAAAAGACAGGCTATAAAATAAAAACAATTGCGGTTGGTACCGGCCAGGCTTTGGCTATGGGCGAGAAAGGCGAGGCTGACGTGCTGTTAGTACATGCCCCTGATGCCGAGAAAAAGGTAGTGGACAGCGGGGCGGCAATTAATCGCCAGCTTGTTATGCATAATGATTTTGTGGTGATCGGACCTACTGACGATCCGGCTCATGTTAAAGGCCAGCCTGTTAAGGATGCTTTTGCCGCAATTGCCAAGGCCGGTGCACCATTTATTTCCCGGGGTGATAATTCCGGTACTCACCAAATGGAGAAAAAATTATGGCAGCAAGCAGGAGTAACGCCCTCCGGCGCATGGTATCAGGAAGTCGGTGCAGGTATGGGCCAAACTCTAAATGTGGCAAATGAGAAAAAAGGTTATACTTTAACTGACCGGGCCACCTATTTAGCCCAAAAGAAAAATCTCAATTTGGACATCCTGGTGGAAGGCGATGCCAAGTTGCTGAATATCTATCATGTAATGGAAGTCAACCAGCAACGGTTTGCCAAAGTCAATATTGCCGGGGCAAAAGCTTTCAGCGACTTCTTATTATCGCCTGAAGGACAAGCAATAATTGCCGACTTTGGCAAGGACAAATTCGGTCAGCCATTATTCTTCGCTGATGGCGGAAAAACTGATAAAGATTTCGGTTTATAAGAATTTGGCTTACAAGAGGTTTACTGAATATGGATAGTATCTGGCAGGGATTTATTCAGGCTATACATTTGTTGGCCATAGGGGATACCGAAGTATATAATGTCACCTTGTTGACGATCAAGGTATCGGGATTAGGAACGCTGATAAGTATTATATTAGGTTTGCCTGTTGGATTGTGGCTGGCTTTAAAAGATTTTCCGGGAAAAAAGCTGTTGCTTAGCCTGATTAATTTCGGAATGGGATTGCCGCCGGTCGTAGTAGGGTTGTTTGTCAGTCTGTTGTTATGGCGCTATGGGCCATTAGGGATGTTTGGCCTGATGTATACCGTCTGGGCAATGATTATTGCCCAGGCGGTTATTGCCAGTCCGATTGTAGCTGGTTTAAGTTTCACTGCTATCGGTGGACTGAACCCAAAACTGCGGTTACAGCTGTTATCCCTGGGAGCCAACCAATGGCAAACTAACTGGCTGCTGATAAAAGAAGCTAAAATGGGCTTGCTGGCGGCAATTATGGCCGGCTTTGGCGGTGTAGTGTCCGAAGTGGGTGCATCGATGATGGTTGGTGGCAATATCAAAGGGGAAACCAGGGTGCTTACTACGGCCACCGTCATGGAAGTTAGTAAGGGTAATTACGATACGGCAATGGCGTTAAGTTTTATATTACTGATTGTCACCTATGGAGTTGTAGCTCTGCTGACGTATTTGCAAAACAGGGGAAAGCAGGCTAACATATGAGACAAAACGTGTTGGAAATGACAGGCATAGAAGTGTATCGCCGCAAGCAGCGTACGCTGAACATCCGGTCATTGCAGGTAGCTGCGGGAGAAATGGTGGCAGTAGTAGGCCCCAACGGTTCAGGAAAGAGCACATTGTTGCAATTAGTTAATATGCATTTGCCATATAAAGCAGGTACAATGTACTTATTTGGTGAAGATGCAGCCCATATTGACAAACAGGCGGTTCGCCGCCGTTGTTCCCTGGTTTTTCAGGAAACGCTGCTTCTAAATGATACGGTGTTTAATAATGTGGCTCTGGCACTCAGATTTCGCGGCATGGCTGAAAAAGAAGTGACAGAAAGGGTAAATGCCGCTTTGACGGAATTTCGCTGCGCGCATTTAGCCGATAGAATGGCCGGCAACTTATCCGGTGGCGAGGGGCAGCGTGTTTCTTTGGCCCGGGCGTTGGTATACCAGCCGGAATTGCTGCTGCTTGATGAACCTTTTGCCGCACTGGATGCCTTTACCCGCCGGAGGCTGTTAGCTGATATCCGGGAGATCGCGGCAAAAAACGGGACAACAGTAATGCTGGTAAGCCATAGCTTCAATGATGTGCTCTATTTTGCGGAGCGGGCTATAGTCATGCAGTCCGGCGATATTATCCAGGATGACAAGCCGGAAGTGATTTTACGCCGCCCGGTCAATGAAGTTGTGGCCAGTTTAGTGGAAATGGATAATATAATACCTTGCCAAATAAAGGCTGCAGGCGATGCTTGTTTCGTCAAACTAAGCAATGGGATAGAGTTTCCCTGTTCAAGTAATATAACGCAAAACACTACTGCCTGTTGTTTGCCAGGAGACGCTCTTTACATATGGAACGAACAACTGGAACATCAGATAGTCAACTGGGTGCAAATTCAGGGTAATATTACACATATAATACCGGGAATAGGCATGTACCGCGTTATTATCGAATCCCAGGGTTTATCCTTAACAGTACGTGTTCTCCGTGAACAAGTTACCGGTATTTACGATTTAGGCATGAAAATAAAAATCGCATTTAATCCTGAAGAAGCCCACATGATATAAGTGCTTTATTTATAAGACTCCCACTTTTTTAAGTGGGAGTTCCGCTTATACATCGATGGAGTAAGGTTCAGTTCTGAAGTTTCTATACCGAGTTTAGCTGGACAAGTTCAGTATGCATATAAAGCTGGAGGGACGGTGGAATGAAAAAATTTCCTTTAGTCATAACCGGCGGGAAAATTGTGACTGCCGAGAAGGCATTTGACGGAGACGTGGCCATTGCTAACGACAAAATCGTTGCCGTGGACACTGGTTTGGCGGATTATGGTGCTGAGGTAATTGATGCGTCAGGGAAATATCTCCTGCCAGGTGGCATCGATGTCCATACACATTTAAGTTTGGCTTATGGAGATATTACATCAAGCGACGACTTTGCCAGTGGCACTATTGCGGCTGCTTGTGGCGGTACTACTGCCATAATTGACTACACTGCACATACCAAAGGTCAATCCATTTATGAAGCGGCAGCAATCAGGCGCAGTCAGGCTGAGGGCCAGGCGGTTATTGATTATGGTCTTCACGTTGTGGTGACTGATGTAAATGATCATGTTGTGGCCGAAATTCCCCATATGATTGCCCAGGGTTATTCAAGCTTTAAAATGTTTACCGCATATGAGGCTATGCGCGTTAATGATGAGGCCTTACTGGTAGTTTTAAACAAAGCCAAGGATCAGGGTGGGCTTGTTTGTGTTCATGCCGAAAACCATCATATGATAAATTACATGGTGAAACAATTAATTGCTGCCGGAAAAGTTACACCTAAGTATCATGGAATAAGCCGGCCGGCTCTAGCTGAAGCTGAAGCTGCCGGTCGTGTGATTAAGCTGGCGAAGTTCCTTGACGCTCCTATTTATATTGTGCATTTAAGTTGTCAGCAGTCCCTGGTTGAAGTAGCCCTGGCCAGAGCAGAAGGCTATCCGGTATTCGCTGAGACTTGTCCCCAATACTTACTATTATCAGATACCTGCTATAATCAGCCCGGTTTTTTCGGGGCGAAGTATGTAATGTCCCCTCCTTTGCGTTCTGTTGAGGACCAGTTGAAATTGTGGCAGGGATTAGCCCAAGGTACTTTGCAGGTGATTGCTACAGATCATTGTCCATTCAATTTCAAAGGTCAAAAAGACTTAGGTCAGGATAATTTTACGAAAATTCCCAACGGCATTCCTGGAATTGAAACCAGAATGGCGCTCATATATAGTAATGGCGTTGGACAGGGGAAAATTAGTTTAACTCAGTTCGCTGCTATTACCGCCACTAACCCGGCTAAAATATTTGGCCTTTACCCTGAGAAAGGTACCATTGCTATCGGCAGTGACGCTGATATCGTTGTATTTGATCCTAAGTTAGAGAAGACGATTACCAGGGAAATTCTCAATGAAAATGTTGATTATACTCCTTATGAGGGATTTAAAGTTATAGGATTTCCCCTGATGACTATTGCCAGAGGGAAGGTTGTAGCCAAAGCCGGTAAGTTTGTAGGTCAGCCCGGAGCAGGCCGGTTTGTTAAACGTAAAGCTCCGATACTCATTTGAGGAAATATGTCTTTTTGCACTTGACAAAAGTGTTTACTGTTTGATATATTTAATCCAATATATAATTGCTATAGTAAATACGATGAACAGGATAAGTAAGACAGTGGCATTTCACAGAGAGCCAGGGGGTGGTGTGACCTGGTAAATGTACTGACTGAAATACACCTGTGAGTAGCAGGTTGAAAGCATGGCAAGTAGACCGCGCCGGAATGCCACCGTTATCAGAGGCTAAGGTATCGGAATTTTCCTGTACCTGATAATGAGCGGCTTGCAAAGCAAGCAGGGTGGTACCACGGGTAATATAATCCCGTCCCTGATATAGGGGCGGGATTTTTTATATTTTCTGGAGGGAGCCTGCTTATAAACGTCCATCTGCGTCGTTGCCTGGTATTCCGAGGTCCTCAACGTACAACTCGTACGCCTCCGGCCTCGGAATACCAGGCGCCTAGCATCTGAACATTTCTAAGCAGTCTCAAAATTTATGGTTTTTAAGCGGACTCAGAGGCAAAATAATATTAAGATAACTATAAATAGGGGGTAAGCACAGTATGATAATTGTAATGAGGTCACAAGCTACGCAGGACGAAATCAATATGGTGGTGTCCAAAATAACTGACGCCGGGTTAAAAGTACATTTGTCCGAAGGGGCGATACGTACAATAATTGGCGTAATAGGTGATAAGAAACTAATTGCCGACCTGCCGGTGGAGGCTTTGCCTGGGGTAGAAAAAACGGTTTCCGTAACTGAGAGCTATAAACTGGTAGGGCGGGATTTTAAACAGGAAGATACGGTAATAAATGTTGGCGGCACATTGATTGGCGGCGACCACTTTGTGGTAATGGCCGGCCCGTGCGCAGTGGAAAGCCGTGAGCAACTGCTGACTACAGCAGAACTTGTAAAAAAGGCCGGTGCGCATTTTTTACGGGGCGGCGCTTACAAGCCTCGCACTTCACCGTACGCTTTTCAGGGGCTGGAAGAAAAAGGTCTGGAAATATTGGCTGAGGCCAGGGAAAAGACGGGGCTGAAAATTATTACCGAGGTAGTAGATATCCCTTCGGCGCACACAGCTTGCAATTATGTTGATATGTTGCAAATTGGCGCCCGCAACATGCAAAATTTCCAGTTATTAAAAACAGTTGGCAAAATGGATAAGCCTGTTATGCTAAAGCGCGGTTTATCGGCTACTATTGACGAATGGCTTAATGCTGCGGAATACATTATGAGCGAAGGAAATTACAATGTTGTGCTGTGTGAGCGGGGAATACGGACTTTTGAAAATTATACCCGTAATACCCTTGACTTAAGTGCCGTGGCTGCAGTGAAAAATATCAGCCATTTACCGGTTATTGTTGATCCAAGCCATGGTACAGGCAAGTGGAAACTTGTGGGACCGATGTGCAGGGCAGCGGTTGCCGTAGGGGCTGACGGGTTAATGGTTGAAGTGCATCACAATCCGGTGGAAGCATTATCTGATGGCAAGCAGTCATTGACACCGGAAAATTTTGAATCTGTTATGGGGGAAATCGCCAATCTTGCACGGGTTATGGGCAAAAAACTGAAATGAATATTACAAAAATGAAGGTAACGAACATTGCGATAATAGGTATGGGGTTAATCGGTGGTTCAATTGGTATGGCTCTTAAAAATGCCAGCAAATTCAAATACCGAATTATAGGGATTGGTAACAATAGTGATACTCTTAGGCAGGCAGTTCTGGTTGGTGCGGCGGACTGTGTCACAACCGACTTTGCAAAAGGCGTGAGTGAAGCAGATATCATTTTTATATGCACTCCTGTGCTGCAAATTGTACCTGTTGTGAAAAAGATACTGCCTTTTCTAAAGGCGGGAGCTATATTGACTGATGCCGGCAGTACGAAGGGGTATGTAGCAAAGCAAATCACCGGCATTTTACCATCAAATATTTGTTATGTGGCCGGCCATCCGATGGCCGGGCGGGAACAAAGCGGCATAATGGCGGCAGATAAGGATCTTTTCAGGAATAAATGGTATATTGTTATTCCTGAAGTGTCAACCTCGCCGCGCGCCGTTGAAGCCGTCTGCCAGATAATTAAAGATACCGGTGCCCGCATTACCGCTATGGATGTTGTGTCCCATGACCGGTGTGCTGCCATAATCAGCCATATACCGCATATCGCGGCAGCCGCCATGGTAAATCTCCTGGATGCCTATCCCAACCCGGAGGATAGTCTAAAATTGGCCGGCGGCGGCTTTCGCGACACTACACGCATCGCTTCCTCAAATGCGGACATGTGGGCGGATATTTGCCTGACTAATGCCGATTCTATTACCAATGGCCTTGAAAATTTACGGAGTATACTTGATCAGGTTATTAATAGCATAAAGGAGGGTGACCGTCAGGCCTTATATGCTTACTTTCACGCTGCTAAAACACGGCGGGATGCACTGATTACCGCATCGGGTGTAAACAGCCAATAATTAGACGCACTTTAGAATCATCATTTGTAGGCTCTATAAACGCAGACTATTCATAGTTAAATCCGGGAAAACTTTGTTAATGGTTTTTGCAGGAGTTTTGGGGTATAAAAAAGAATATATGCTAGCAAGAGTTCCGAGTTGCTGTCGCCAGTCAGGGGATAGCAAACGAGGGTGCGAAAAGGAATTTTCGCGCCAGCCATTACGCAAAGGAAGTCCGTTAATTGCGGGCTTCTTTTTTTTATAATATAAAAAATAGCATTTAGGAAGAATTTATAATTTAGCAAGCGGGAGAAACCGATTAACCGCCAAGGACGCCAAGAACGCCAAGGGAATTTTATATTTTCCAGAGAGATAATTATTTTTAACCGGGGAAATACATCCCTTAAAGGTCAAGCATTTAAACATTTATTAATAAAATTAAATGTTTTTCTTGGCGCTCTTGGCGTTCTTGGCGGTTAGATATTTCTTTAACAACATATTGACTACCAATTACATCATGGAGGAGATCAAATGAAAAAAGAACCGCCTATTGATTTGGGGGCCAAGATTTTCGCGGTTGGGGAAAAAGTTAGAATTGACAAAAATGGTTGTACGAAGCTGCCGGTATCTTTTGCCGGAGATCAGGATGCTTTATTTATTCAGACAAAAGATGGTTTCCGCTTAATTCCGCTGGTACCGGATATAAAAAGGATATATATCGAGGTTACTACAAAATGTAATTTTGCTTGTATAACCTGTATCCGCAGTTCCTGGCAGGACGAACTTGCACACATGGAATGGGGAACATTTGCAAATATATTGAACAATCTCAAAGAATTACCCCAACTGGAGTCAGTTCACTTTGGCGGGTTCGGTGAACCTCTAATGCACCCAAGAATATTTGATATGCTGCGGGCAGTGAAAGGAATTGGCCTAAAGGTAGAAATGATTACTAATGGTTCATACTTACGGGAAGAAATCATTCGCGAATTAATCAACCTGGAACTGGATGTTCTGTTTACCTCCCTGGACAGCCCTGATGAGGAGGAATATAATGAAATCCGTCCTGGGGCCGACTTTCAGGATGTTTTTTCTAATATCAAAAGTTTGCAGGCAATGAAACAGGCAAAGCGGACGAAAAAACCGGAACTGGGAATTGAGTTTGTTGCCATGAAAAAGAATTATGCCAGGCTGCCCAAGTTGATCAGAATGGCTTGGGAATTAAATGCCAGCCAGGTCATCGTAACCAACGTACTGCCTTATCATGAATCAATGAAGGATGAAATCGTCTATGATATTGATGACACAGGGTGCTTGTTCGGCCAGGAATCACTACTAACCTCTGTTCGGGCACACATGTCCAACATGAAATTAAGGACAGAACGTTATTGCAAGTTTGTGGAAGATAAATCCCTGTGCATCAATTACCAGGGCAATGTCAGTCCATGTTACGCACTTATGCATACCTACCACTGTTATATCTATGGGAGAAAAAAGCAAATGTATCCATGTTACATGGGTAATGTCAATGATAAAAAACTGCAGGAGATTTGGCTGAAGTCCGGCTATGTCAATTTCCGGCGGACAGTTAGTGAATATCATTTTCCTTCCTGCACTGACTGCAAGGTTCTGGACGGTTGTAATTATACAGATAGTAATGAAATGGATTGCTGGGGCAATAGTCCGTCTTGTTCTGAATGTCTCTGGGCCAGACGAATTATCGCTTGCCCATAAATATCGCTGGAAGCAGGTAATAATTATCTACCTCCATGAATTAATTTCGCTATTCCAAGTCAAAATAAAAGAGCCGGAAATTCCTCATATTAAGGAGTTTCCGGCTTTCTGCATCATTACCTTAAATACACTATCCGAGTTTAGGCAAAGATCAAAATTATTTTAAAAATTAAGGGAGGAAGATTACCATGAATATAAAAAGCAATATCAGCAAAATGAAAAGTAGTGCAGAAGAATATTGCCGCAACGGAGATTTTTATTGTTCTGAAGCTGTTAAGGGTAGCTCTTCTTTTATAATATGGCAGGATTTTGAAGAGGCGTATCTAATGATAAAATTAAGAAGGTTGTGTGGGAGAAATTAAAGACCGCAGGTGTTTAGCATGCTAAACAGAATCGTTGTTATAAAGGGTGCCGGGGATGTTGCGACAGGTATAGCTCATCGCCTGTTTCGCAGTGGTATAAGGCTGGTGATGACCGAACTTCCTTATCCAACAGTAATACGGCGCACGGTCGCTTTTGCTCAGGCAGTATATACCGGTCACACCATAGTGGAAGATGTGATGGCAGTAAAGGCCAATATTGACGACGTGGGAACGTTATTGATGTCAGGTGTTATACCAGTAATAATTGATGATAAGGCTGCCTGCGTGGCGGCCTTAAAGCCCTGGGCCATTGTTGACGCAATTTTGGCCAAAAAAAATATTAACACAAAAAAAAGTGACGCACCGGTTGTTGTCGGTGTCGGTCCAGGGTTTATCGCCGGACATGATGTTCATGTTGTCATTGAGACAATGCGTGGTCATAATCTTGGCCGCGTAGTACTTGAAGGTACCGCTCTTGCGAATACCGGCATGCCTGGTAGTATCAACGGCTATACCCACCAACGGCTTTTGCGGGCTCCCTGCAGTGGAATCTTTCAAGGGATAGGGCATATTGGTGAGAAGGTCTCTGCGGGTGAACCAGTTGCCCGGGTGGGTGGACAGCAAATTGTTGCGCCAATAGATGGTGTAATTAGAGGCTTGTTGCAGGATGGCCTTGTTGTTGCAAAAGATATGAAAGTTGGCGATATAGACCCCCGTGGCTGTAAAGAATACTGTTTTACCATTTCGGATAAAGCCAGGGCCATTGGCGGGGGGGTACTTGAGGCATTATTCATGCATTGCGGCATTAACGCGTAACTCTGGCCCAGTTAGCGTTAATGATTTGTGCCATAAGTTTTTTACCATCGATATCAGGGTGTAAACCATCAATGGCATAATGATCAGGTAATTCACGGTTAGCATCCGTAAAGTACGGGTCAAGATCAATATAGTAACGTTGCTGGCGGATAAAACTATTAACGGTGTCAAACTCATCACGCCAGTTTGGTACTGTTTCTTCATTGAATGCTCTACTGATAGCAGCAGGATTAATCGGTGGCAAGGTTAAAAAGATTGGTCTGATATCATTGGCAAGACATTTATCACGGATGGCTGACAGGTCTTTAACTACCCGGCTGGCAGGTGTTCCGCCACGCAAACTGTTGGTTCCGCCTAAAATTATCAGGAATTTGGGATGGACGGGAAGCACGTCCCGGTCGAAGCGTTCTGCCATAGTTTCTGATGTATCACCGCTTTTTCCAAGGTTGATGGTTGGAAAGCTTAAGTAGCTTTGAAAACTATACTCCCAATCTGAAGGCGAGTAGGAAATAGCGCCACCGCCATGGGTGATACTGTCACCAAAGGTGGCGGCATAACTGCCTTTTGCAAGGTCTACCGTGAATTGTCCGGCATCAGAGTAAACACCAATAGCGTTTCCTTCTGTGTCAAGACCACGGACTCTCCAGTAGTAGGCACCGGGAGTTATAAACGGGTCTTCAGAATAAAAGTCCAGGCCGACTATTTCCTTGCTTAAAATACGATGAATAGAAGGCTGGGTATTATTTGGTATTTCCGGTGGCTGATCCAGTATTTCCACCTCGTAACTTGCTGCTCCGATAATTGGAATCCAAGAAACGACAGGATATAGGGGTGTGGCCATGCCGCTGATATTAAAATTAGTAGTGCTTAGCGGACGCAGGACATCTTTTACGGTATGATCTATGCTTATTTCCGCTGCATTTGAAAATACACCCAGGGGATTGCCATCATAGTCAAGAGCACGGACACGCCAATATAAATGGTCTCCGGTGTAAGCTGAGAGGTCGATATTGTAGCCGTTAGTAAAGACTTCGCGGGAACTGAATACCTGGAACTTTGAAGGCAGAATATCGTTAGGATTTTCCGGAAGGGCGCTCAAAAATTCAATTTCATAATAAACTGCGCCAGGCACTGTGGTCCATGTTAGAATCGGTTTGTCAAAACCGGCGGCAAGATAGCGGTCTGTTGGCTGAGGTCTAACATAAGCAAAATCTTCATTTGCGTTCTCCATTGTCTGAGCCAAATTGATGTTATCGGAAAATAACCCCAGGGGATGACGAAAAAGACCATGGGCAGATACACGCCAGTAGGTGCGAAAAGGAAATTTTTGGTCAATGGTGTAAGTATTGCTCCAAGTACGGTATTTAACAATCTGCTGGGAAGGCAGTACCGGTTGGCTGTCATTTTCCGGGGGACGGGCCAATACTTCTATTTCATAATAAGCCCAGTAGGGTAAGCGTGACCAGGATAGAACATACTCATTTGTGTCGTTGGTTACTGTAATAGCCGGCTTAAAATGGCTGAAGCCGGTAAGCTGGCTGTTTTCCATGATAAATGAAAAGGCAGTTAATAGCAATATTGCAACGGCGATACGTTTCATGCGAGGCTCCTACAAAATATTTATTCTATTTTTATATTATCACAAATTTATGCAAAATTACATGTTAAGAAATACGTTCCTTTTTTGATAAGTGAACTCGTCTAGCTAAAGTTGGGCATCGATACTTCGGTGGGGGATTCAACCCCCACCAAATTGCAGCCCGAAAAGCTATAAATTTTGATACGGAAAAAATGACCGGCCGGTATGTATACCGGCCGGTCATTTTTTTAAAAAAACAGATCTCGTACACCATGTTCGATTTGTTCCAGCCGTTTGGCAGTTTCAGCACGCAGCGTTTCATCAGGAATAGCGGACAGATTCTGCTTGATCATAGCTTCCCCTATCGGTTTGGTCTTTTCATCAGCATAGTCCATGAGATATTCTTTAAATGTCAATAGCGCATTTGGTTGACAAACGTTCTGAATTTCGCCGCTTTTAGCTAAGCCCATAAATCTGTCGCCGGTACGTCCCTGACGGTAACAGGCGGTGCAATAACTGGGGATGTAATTTTTTTCGCATAACATCCGGATAATTTCATTCGGTGAGCGCTGATCACTAGGTTCAAACTGCATTGTTGTAGCTTTAGTATGCTCCATGTGGGTTTCATTGTAACCACCAACACCGGTACAAGAACCGGCACTGATTTGGGAAATACCGTAGGCAATGAGTTTATCTCTCAGTTCTGAATTTTCCCGGGTAGATAAGATCATTCCTGTATAGGGCACAGCCAAACGGATAATGGCAATAATTTTGGCAAAATCATCATCATTGACGAGGTGTGGATAATTTTCCAGCGTTATGCCTGAAGCAGGACGCAGACGGGGGACGGAAATAGTATGCGGTCCTACTCCGCAATCTTTGTCTAAATGCTCGGCATGTAAGAACATGGCAACTGTTTCATATTTGTAGTCATATAAACCATAAAGTACGCCAATCCCAACGTCATCAATTCCGGCTTTCATCGCCCGGTCCATGGCGGTAGTATGCCAGTTATAGTCCCCTTTAATACAGTTGGGATGCAAAGCGGCATATGTCGGGCGGTGGTAGGTTTCCTGGAACAAGATATATGTGCCGATACCAACGTCTTTTAGTTTTTTATATTCCTCAATTGTGGTAGCCGCAATATTGACATTGGCGCGACGGATACTGCCGTTGCCATCTTTAATACTGTATATTTGTCTGATAGCATCAACAATATAGTCAATATCACAATTAACAGGATCTTCACCGGCTTCTACTGCCAGCCGTTTGTGGCCGAGGGATTCTAAAATTTCAACTTCTTCTTTTATTTCATCTAACGAGAGGCGGCGGCGAACCTGTTCTTTATTGCTGCGGCAATAGCCACAGTAAACACAGTTGTTCACACAATAGTTGGAAATATACAGCGGTGCAAATAAGACAATTCGTGTGCCGTATATCGCCTTTTTAACCTCGGCGGCAGTTGTAAACATTTCTTGTAGCAATTCGGGATCAGTTACTTCCAAAAGCACGGCAACTTCAGCTGAAGACAGTCCATGATACTGACCAGCCTTGGCGATGATGCTCCTGACCAGAGCTTTATCCTGGGCTTTTGTTTTGGCCTCTGTAAGTAGTTTTTCAATTAAAGCATCATCAATGAAAGCGTCGGAAGTGCGCTGACTGTTGTTAATCATTGAAAATTCCTCCTTATGTTGGTTTTTTTGCGGTCAGGGCGGATTTTACGGTTACACCGGGGAGATTACCAAGTTTGCCAGTTAATGCGCCAACCTCATCGGTATTGCCTTCGATGATAAGAGCAATAACTCCAACATGCTCTTCCGGCTTGGGAATACCCATACGGCCAATGACCAGATGGCTAAAATTGCTAATAATGTTATTGACTTTTTCCACAATGACCTTAGGTTCTTCAATAACAATTCCCACAACACCGATGCGTTTGGACATGCAGAACATCCCCTTCTGATAACAAATAACGCCTTCTTCTGCGCAAAGCAAAAGAAGGCGTGAACATCCCGGTAGTTTCACCATCCTGTGCTCAGGCTTCGCCCTTGCTTGCAGATTTCTAAAATATTATTTAGTTGTACCGATCCTCTGCAGAATGCACCAATAATGATCACTCTGTATCAGATACTTTTATTATAGTACATATTCGCTATTTTGAACAGAGGTTTGTCAAAAAAGTTGCTAAAACGTTGGTTTACCGGAAAATATCGCTAAATTGGATGCATTAATTTGTTGTTTCACATGATTAAGTATCAGGTTTAATAGTAATAATATATTGATAGGTCTTAAAATATTGGAGTGATGGTATTGTCAGTACGGGTTGGTCTGCCGCGAGGCTTGTTGTATTTTCATTATGGGCTGTTGTGGGAAAGTTTTTTACAGTACCTGGGAGCCGAAGTGGTTGTTTCCGGTGAAACATCCCAGGCAACACTAAACTTTGGCAACACCCTTGATGAAGTATGTCTGCCTGTAAAGGCCTACTTTGGACATGTTTATCAAATGCGGCATGATGTTGATTGCCTGTTTGTGCCAAGAATTATCAGTGTGGCTAACCGACAGTATACTTGTCCCAAAATTATTGGGGTTCCCGATATGCTGCGCAGCAATATTCCTGAATTACCGCAGTTACTTGACGTTAATGTCAGTCTGTATAAACATCGTCATCAGCTTTATCAGGCTATAATCAGCCTAGGGGAGAAATTGGGAAAAGGACCTTTAGAGAGTCTTTGGGCCTGGTATAGGGCGTGCCGGCGGTACAAGAGCGGGCTTAACGCCAATGATATGTTAGTTAAATATCAGCCGGAGCAAACAACAAAGAAGATTGGCCTTATCGGTCATCCGTATATTGTATATGATCATCAGCTAAGCATGAATGTATTGAAAAAGTTACAAGAAATGCGCATCTATGTGATAACCGCAGACATGGTTGCTGATCACAGGGCTGATGCCGCTGCTGGTTTTCTGGAAAAAAAGATTTTTTGGTCATTCTGCCATCGCCTGGCAGGGGCGGCTTTGGCTTTACTTCAGCCGCCGGAGACAGTTGATGGGTTGATTTTAATTACTTCATTTTGTTGTGGGCCTGATTCCCTGGTTGTGGAACTTATTAAACAGCAGGCGAGATGCGCCGGCGTTCCATGTATGCTGCTAATGATTGATGAGCATACAGCTGAAGCCGGCATTGTCACAAGACTGGAAGCATTTGTCGATTTGCTGGGAAGGGGCTGAACAAATGATTATTACTTTTCCCCACATGGGAACCATGCATGTTACCCTGGAAGCTTTATTTAAAAGCCTTGGAGCTCAAGTAATGCCACCACCGCCAATTACTAAAAGAACTTTGGCGTTAGGTATGAAGCATGCTCCTGAGACAGCATGTTTGCCATTAAAAATTACTTTGGGAAATTTTATTGAAGCGCTGGAAGCAGGAGCTGACACAATAGTTACCTGTGGTGGAGTAGGACCATGCCGCCTGGGATATTACGCCTCAGTACAAAAAAATATCCTGGAAGAACTGGGATTTAATTTTAAAATGATGATCCTCGAAGCTGATGTTAAGGATATTTTGAAAAGCTTGCAATATGTTGCGCCAAAACGAAACTGGTGGCAGATCTATCAGGCCTTTCGTTTTGCAGGGGCTAAAATGAGCGCCCTGGACTGTTTAGAACGGACGGTGAGCAGTTTGCGTCCCAGGGAAAAGGTAACTGGTACTGTTGATAATATCTGGCAGCAAGCGATAAATTCATTTTCAGCGGCTCAAAATTTACAGGAAGTCAAAGATTTTCTAACCGAATTCAACAATAGGCTGGCTATGGTTGAGC
Source organism: Bacillota bacterium (assembly GCA_023434855.1). The sequence goes on from JAEYSJ010000379.1 coordinate 17,036, forward strand.
AGAAAGCTTATTACAACCCGTTGCGTATTGGGGTACTTGGCGAAATCTATGTTATGCTTGAGCCTTTCGTTAATTTCGATTTGACCCGGCGTTTAGGTAATATGGGTGCGGAAGTTTATAAATATATGCATCTTTCAGATTACGTACGGGGCCATTTATTAAAAAAGCGCGAATATATTAAGTCTTATCAACAAATTATTGGCTTAGCGATGCCATACCTTAGACACTATGTGGGAGGTCATGGCATTAAAAGCATCGGTTGTGCGGTTCAGGCAGGGCAAGACGGTTTTGACGGAATTGTTCATGTATTTCCATTCACCTGCATGCCGGAAATAATTGCCAAAAATATTTTGCCGCAGGTAAGTAAACAGGAGAATATTCCGATATTATCATTGGCTTTTGATGAGCAATCCGGAGAGGCCGGTATTATAACCAGATTGGAGGCATTTATTGATCTTTTGCAATACAGACGTTTAAAATGTACCGCCAGGTTATAGAACTTGAGGTATTCAGATTTTTTTGCAAAATAGTATGGAAAGGTCTGCAATATTGGCAAATTTGGATTGGCGAGGTGGATATAGTGAGAAATATTTTAGTGGTTGATGACGCTAAAATTAATCGAAGCTTGATGAAAGCTGTTTTGGAATGTATGAAAGATTGTATTTTTCATGAAGCTGAAGACGGCTCAACAGCACTTAACATTCTAAATGAAGAAGATATTGATTTGGTCATTCTTGATTTAGTCATGCCTGACAAAAGTGGCTTCGATGTCTTGCAAGAAATGAAATTGAAAAAAAAGCTTAAAGATATACCGGTAATTGTTTATTCTGCCATGGATAATATCGAAAGTGTTAGTAAAGCATTGGAAATGGGAGCTTACGATTACTTTACAAAACCGTTGAAGCCACAGCAGATGCAGGTAATCGTTCCTATGAAAGCTAAGAATGCTTTGCAAAATTATGAACAGCATAAGACAATTCAGCGTTTAAACGGCAAGATGAAACTTGACAGACTTCTTGCCAACTTATTCCAGCAAACAATGATGGCGGAAAAGCAGGAGCTGCCCAACATAAATATGTATGGAAAATATGTCCCTTGCCAGGAGATTGGCGGTGACATTTATGATTGTGCCCAGATTGGTGATGTTGTATGGTTTATCATTGCCGATGTAGCTGAGTATGGCGTGTCGGCGGCTATGCTGTCATCGATGGTAAAAATAGAATTTAATCATTGTATTGGCAGCATGACTTCGCCGGAGGCCGTTCTGCGGCATATGAATAATACATTCTATAAAATTGCTCAGGGTAATCACCGTCTGACGGCATTTATCGGCATGATTGAAGGGGACATTCTTAAATATGCTAATGGCGGTCAGCCGTATCCGTTGTTATTTAACAGTGTAGAAGAAAGAGTTCAGCTGTTAAGGCAAACAGGCCCTGAGTTAGGTTTGGCAGCAGAGCAGGACTTTGGGCTAGAGAGTATACGGGTAATATCAGGCGATATTATTATGCTGTATACAGAAGGATTGCTTGAAAATAAGATCATAAATGATGGCAGTGATGTTTATGACGAACTGAAAAATTTCTTTCTTACTCACAGGGCATTAATTCAGGAAAGGCCTTCTGAATTTATCGAAACAATAATTAGTTTATATGGCAGTATTTACAATAATTCGTTAAGCAATGATGTGGCTATTATGTTGATTTGCATTAAATAGCATGCGGTCTATGAAATTTTTCTTAATTTTAAATAAGGATTTGGAACACAGTCAAAATGTTACGTTTTCTAATAAATCCTGCGTTGGTGGGTAGGATTTTATTATATTATGTGGAATTGTGTAAATGAAACTAATTACAAAATTTACATGCTTGTTTATCAGATGGGGGGAAAGTGCATCCGGAATGAGAGTTTGGGGTGAGTATTTATAATGCATATCGTACTGGTTGAACCGGAAATACCCGGAAATACGGGTAATATTGCCCGTTTATGTGCTGCGACCAATAGCGAATTGCATTTGGTCAGGCCACTGGGGTTCTCAATCGAAGACCGTTATTTAAAAAGGGCCGGTTTGGACTACTGGCATTTGGTCAAGGTTCATTATCATGATTGTTTTGCTGAAGTTGTCAAGCTTTATGCCGGACATAATTTTTATTTTAACACTACCAAAGCCGACAGACACTATACTGAAGTTAACTATACTTCGACGGATCTGCTGGTGTTTGGTAAAGAAACCGCCGGATTGCCGGAGATGTTGTTAAAGGAAAACTGGGATAAATGCGTGCGTATCCCTATGCTGGGTGACGCCAGGTCACTTAACCTTTCTAATGCGGTGGCAGTAGTTCTGTATGAGGCTTTAAGACAGCAGGATTTTTCAAATTTAAAATAATTGCGGTGATAAATAGTGGCTCGAGCTTTATTTGGTTCGGCGGGAAATCCGGATGCATTTTACCAGGCAGGTTATACTGCCTCGGTCAATATGCCCGAATGGCTGGCTGGACAGGGATTGACTGTCTATGAATATCAATGCAGCCGGGGAGCGAAAATCCGTGAAGAAACGGCCCGGTCTATTGGGCTTAAGGCGGCTGAATATAGTATTAAGCTTAGTATTCATGCTCCCTATTACATTAGTCTGGCGACAGAGGATGAAAAGATTGCTGCCAATACACAGCAGCATTTTTTAAAGTCCCTGGAAGTAGCCCGTTGGATGGGGGCGGACCGGGTGGTTTTTCATATTGGCGGTCCAGGCAAGCAGGAGCGGCAGACAGCTATGGCAAAAGCCAGGTATTCTTTTGCCAGGATGTTGGAGGAAGCTGAAAAGCGTGGTTTGACCGGTATATACCTGGCACCTGAAACCATGGGCAAAAGAAACCAGTTGGGTACTTTGCCAGAGGTGCTTTCCCTGTGTAAAATGTCTCAATGGGTAATACCTGCCGTGGATTTTGGACATCTGCATGCTATAACCGGCGGGCTTTATACTACCTCTCAGGAATATGAAGAGGTCTTTGATTCGGTTGGGGAAAGCCTGGGGAATGAAGTGGCCTGTAATTTGCATATTCATTTTAGTAAAATTGAGTTTACCGGGGCCGGAGAAAAGCGGCATTGGACATTTGCCGATCCATTCGGACCGCCACATGAGCCGCTGCTGGAAACTTGCGCTAAACGGGGGTTTACACCGCGAATTATTTGCGAGTCTGCAGGTACTCAGGCTGCTGATGCCAAAGCCATGCAAAACTTGTATCTAAACTTGTGCCAATGCTAACTGTTGGTTGTAACAGAATAATCCCTGGTACTTGAATTGTCTGACAATGGTAGTATAGTGAATTAAAACTATGTGTTTAGCATACAATAAAATTGTGTAAATGGGGGATTTTGAGTGATATATGACCGAGCTCACGAATTAGCACGGCTGCTAAAGAATTCTGAGGAATATCGCGCATTTTTATCCGCAAAGCAAGTTGTTGAGGGCGATGAGCAGGCTAAGACGATGGTTAAGAATTTTATTACAAAACAAATGGAACTGGAATTTGAAATGATGTCCGGCAAGCCGGAAGATAAGGGTAAAACTGAGCAGCTCCAGAAATTATCTGAGCTATTGGCCTATAACAATAATGCCCGGGATTTTTTGCAGGCGTATATGCGTATGCAGCGGATAATGGCGGACATATATAAAATTATTGGCGAATCTGTCGCCGAAGGATTGGATTTCATTGGAAAATAACGATATACATGAAGATTTTTTAGTAAAATTGCATAGTATTATTGCAGATGAGCGCCTGCTTATTAATGAACCGATGGCCCATCATACTACTTTTAAAATTGGCGGACCGGTTGATTATTTGGTGCTACCCGCATCCGTTCAAGAGGTGGCGGATATATTGCATTTGGCAAAGCAGCATGCTATAGCTGTCATTGTATTAGGCAATGGATCCAACATGCTGGTGCGGGACAAAGGTATCAGAGGTTTAGCGATTAAATTTGGCAGCTATATGTCATATATCAAGCATGTTGGTACTGTAGTTACTGCCGGGGCGGGAGCTTTATTGGCTGATGTATCCCGCTATGCCGCTAAGAATAATTTTTCAGGCCTGGAATTTGCTATTGGTATTCCCGGTAGTATTGGCGGCGCCGTTTTTATGAATGCCGGCGCGTATGACGGCGAGATGAGCTATGTGGTAGAAGCGGTATCCGGCGTGTGCCCGGACGGCAACCTCCGGCGTTTTACCAGAGATGAACTCAACTTCAGCTATCGTCATAGTGTCTTTCAAGATAATCACTGCGTGATATGCGAGGTGGAACTGTCACTACAGGAAGGACTCCCGCAGACAATTGAACAAAAAATAAATGACTATACCAATAAGCGGGAGACAAAACAGCCTATTGAAATGCCCAGTGCGGGCAGTACCTTTAAACGTCCTCCAGGAAATTTTGCCGGTACGCTAATTGAGCAAGCAGGCTTAAAAGGTCTGAAAATCGGCGGGGCCCAGGTATCCGCGAAGCATGCCGGTTTTGTTATAAATGCCGGCGGTGCAACGGCTACAGATGTTCTGACGCTGATCGAAGAAGTTCAGCACCAGGTTTACCGGCATTCAGGTGTCATGCTGCAACCGGAAATAAGAATCTTAGGTGAAGAGTAAGTTTAGGAAAGCGGTGCTTAATAAGCTTCGCTTTTTTTTTTGCACTAGAAAAACGATTAACCGCCAAGGACGCCAAGAACGCCAAGGATATTTTATATTTTCCATAGAGATAATTATTCTTAACCGGGGAAATACATCCCTAAAAGGGCTAAGCATTTAACCATTTATTAATAAAATCCAATGTTTTTCTTGGCGACCTTTGCGTCCTTGGCGGTTAACCCTTTTCTTACAAGCTCACTAAAAAAATATTCATTTTTGAAGGAAGTTTGTCTGTTGGTTTAGAATATATATTAAATTTATTATATTGCAGATTGTGACTGTTCCAATTTTTTAAAAATGGTACGGTATTTTCATAATAAGATTAAGGGGTGGCTGTAATTGAGAAGTGATATTGTAAAAACGGGTTCTACCAGAGCGGCGCACAGGTCGTTATTTTATGCCATGGGTTACACGCCGGAAGAATTGGCAAAACCTTTAATTGGAGTTGTTAATGCTTTTAACGAAATTATTCCCGGACATACCCATCTCAGAGATATTGCGGATGCCGTAAAATTGGGCGTGGCGGCAGCAGGCGGCACGCCGGTAGAGTTCCCGTCTATTGGCATTTGCGATGGAATTGCTATGGGACATGAAGGGATGAAATATCCTTTAGCCAGTCGTGAATTAATTGCCGACTCAGTTGAAGCTATGGCGATTGGTCATGCTTTTGACGGTCTAGTGCTAATACCCAACTGTGATAAGATCATTCCCGGTATGCTAATGGCAGCAGCCCGTATTAATATTCCTTGCATAGTGGTAAGCGGTGGTCCCATGATGGCCGGCCGCTATCAGCGCAAAGACATTAGCGTCAGCAATATGTTTGAAGCCGCCGGTTTGTTTGAAGCAGGCAAAATATCCGCTGACGAACTAGATGAAATGGAAAAATCAGCCTGTCCGGGTTGCGGTTCCTGCGCCGGATTGTTTACCGCCAACTCCATGAATTGTCTCACTGAGGCTTTGGGTATGGGTCTGCCTGGGAATGGTACTATTCCCGCCGCCCAGTTTGGTGCGCGCCGGATGCTGGCGAAAAAGGCAGGTGCACTGGTGGTAGACCTTGTTGCTAAAGATATTAAGCCACGAGATATAATGACAGCCAAAGCATTTGAGAATGCTATTGCCGTCGATATGGGAATCGGTGGTTCTTCCAATACAGTGCTGCATTTGCCTGCTATCGCTCATGAGGCAGGTATCGAATTGCCGCTGTCGCTGTTTGACAGTATTAGTGCTAAAACACCTTATATTACTAAATTGAGTCCTGGCGGGACCCATCATTTGCAGGACTTAAATGAGGCCGGTGGAATTTGTGCAGTTATGAACGAGCTGGCGAAAGCAGGAGTTATCCATGAGGAAGCTGTTACCGTTAGCGGTACCATCGCTGATCGGATTGGACAGGCTCGCATAAAATGCCCGGACATTATTAAGAGTGTAACGGAACCTTACCGCAATAAGGGCGGCATCGCCATCCTCACAGGCAACCTTGCTCCGGATGGGGCAGTAGTAAAAGAAAGCGCAGTTGCCGAGGACATGCTGATATTCGAAGGAAAAGCACGGGTATTTAATTCCGAGGATGAAGCGATTGAAGCAATTGTCGGCAAGCAGATTAACAACGGTGAAGTTGTGGTAATCCGTTATGAAGGCCCTAAAGGCGGTCCTGGAATGCGGGAAATGCTCAACCCAACAGCGATAATTGCCGGCATGGGGCTTAAAGTAGCTTTGCTGACAGACGGAAGGTTCAGCGGTGCCACCAGGGGTGCCTGCATTGGCCATATTTCTCCCGAAGCTATGGTTGGCGGACCGATAGGATTAGTTGCTGAAGGTGATGTTATTACTATCGATATTCCCGGACGGCAACTAAATGTAAAAGTCAGTGATGAAGAATTGGACAAGAGAAAAGCAGCCTGGATACAACCCCAACCAAAAGTAACCAGTGGCTATCTTGCCCGTTACGCCAAATTGGTGACTTCCGCCAATACTGGTGCGGTATTAAAATAATTTAATATATTATTGCCAGGAATTCTGGCGCTGTAAGAACAACCCGGCTTATTTTAGGTAAGCCGGGTTGTTTTGACAATAGCACTACCTGCGGATATATGAATAGAATGGATTATAGAACTGATTATACCAATACAAGGAGAGAAAAAAATGCGGTTAACCTTTCTTGGTGCAGCCAGAATGGTAACAGGTTCATCCTTTTTACTGGAAGCTGGTGGACAGAAAATATTGGTGGACTGCGGAATGTTCCAGGGATCAAATAGTATTAAGGATCTAAATTTCCGTGATTTTCCGTATGATCCTTCTACAATCGATTTTGTTTTATTGACTCATGCCCATATTGATCATGGCGGTCTACTGCCTAAATTATGCAAATCAGGTTTTAAAGGACCTATTTACGCTACCAAGGTAACAACCGAACTTAGCAGGATTATGCTGCCTGATAGTGCCCATATTCAGGAATTCGAAGCCGAAGTAGCCAACCGCAAAGGGCAGCGGGCCGGTAAGAAGCACATGGAACCATTGTATACTGTTGCCGATGCTTATAACTGTTTGCAGTACTTTTCACCGGTAGCCTATAACACCGAATTAGTAATGTCACCACAAATTACTGTACGGTTTCAGGATGCCGGCCATATTCTCGGCTCAGCAATGGTAGAGGTTTGGGTTACTGAAGAAGGAAAAACCGTCAAACTGTTATTTTCCGGCGATTTAGGCCAGCCCAACCAGCCAATTATCAAAGATCCGTCATTTATCGATGAAGCTGACTTTATTATATCAGAGTCTACTTACGGTAATCGTATTCATGAAAACTATAATAAGGAAGAAATACTTTCCCAAATAATTAATGATACTGTTGAGCGTGGCGGCAAAATCATTATTCCTTCCTTTGCAGTAGGCCGAACCCAGGCTATATTATATTATTTGCATAAACTGTTTAAGAATGGTGGGATTCCTGATATTCCAGTAATAATCGATAGCCCGCTTGCTATATCGGCTACTAATATTTTTATGCACAACACCGATGATTATGATAGTGAGGCCGCCAAGCTGTTGCATGATGAACATGATAATCCGCTAACCATGCCCCAACTAATTTTTACCAAGACCTGTGAAGAATCCAAAGCGTTAAACAGTCTCGATAAGCCTGCGATTATCATCTCCGCCAGTGGCATGGCTGATGCCGGACGGATTCTGCATCATCTTAAGCATAATTTGTGGCGGCCAGATTCCAGCATCCTGTTTGTCGGTTATCAGGCTCGGGGAAGTATGGGCAGGCGGTTGATCGAAGGTGCCCAAACGGTAAAAATAATGGGGGAAAAAATCTGCGTCAAGGCCCAGATTCACAATTTAGACGGTTTTTCCGCTCATGCCGACCAGCGTCAGTTGCTTGATTGGCTGGCTCATTTTACGTTAAAACCTGCTAATGTATTTCTGGTGCACGGCGAATATGATATGTCCGAGCCTTTTGCCCAACTGGTACAAGAAAAATTACAGCTATCCACTTATATTCCCCGGTATGGAGACACTGTAATGATTAGTGGACGTCAATGGCATATTATTGAATCGGAAATTGCCATCATTGATCCGGCGGTTAAACAATTGCGGGATTATCTGGTACAATTTGAAGATTGTTATCAAGAACAGTGCAAGCGTTTGGAACAGTTGGTAGCCACTGATGCCGGTAAATTGGCGGAGATTTTGCGCCGTATGGAAAAAATTCTCTCATATATTAAAAAGACCCTTAACGGACTATAATAAGGTTAATTTTTTGTTAATACATTGACAGTCTGAGGATAGTATAATATATTGGAATGTATATGACACTAACAAGGATGTGTACGTATAAACGCAACATCCTTTTTTCTTGTGTTTTTATTAGTTGTTAATTCAGGAGGATTTTAGAATGAAACGGGAAGATTTACGTAATATCGCGATTATTGCCCATGTTGATCATGGCAAAACTACCTTGGTTGATGCTATGTTAAAACAAAGCGGGGTATTTCGTGCCAATGAACAAGTCGTTGAACGGGTAATGGATTCCAATGATTTAGAAAGGGAACGGGGCATCACCATTTTATCAAAAAACACGGCTATAATGCACAATGGCATAAAAATTAACATTGTTGATACCCCGGGGCATGCCGACTTTGGCGGCGAAGTCGAACGGGTGCTTAATATGGTGGACGGAGTACTGCTGCTTGTCGATGCTTTTGAGGGACCCATGCCGCAGACGAAATATGTACTAAGAAAAGCGCTGGAGCAAAAACTAAAACCGATTGTTGTAATTAATAAAATTGACCGTCCTGATCAGCGGGTGGAAGACGTGTTGGATGAAGTGCTGGAATTATTTATTGAACTTGATGCCAATGACGAGCAATTGGATTTTCCGGTAGTATATGCGGCATCCCGGGATGGTATTGCCAAGCTGGAAATGAATGATGACAGTCACAATCTTGAACCGCTGTTTAAGTTGCTGATAGACGCTATTCCGTCTCCTCAGGGAGACATTGACGGGCCGCTGCAAATCATGGTTACAACTCTGGACTATGATGATTATGTCGGCCGTATAGCTATTGGCCGGGTTATTCGTGGTAAAGTATTCAATGGACAGGTCGTTTCAATCCTTAATGGTGATACCGAAACAAAGGCCAAAATTAGCCGTCTGTATACATATGAGGGTTTAAAACGAACAGAAGCAAAAGAAGTGGCTCTTGGTGACATTGTCGCTATTACCGGATTGGACGACGTAACTATCGGCGATACAATTGCCGACCCGGAAAATCCCGAAGCTCTGCCTACAATTAATATTGATGAGCCTACCTTGGCGATGGTATTTAGTGTCAACAACAGTCCTTTTGCCGGACGGGAAGGACAGTTTGTCACATCCCGGCACTTGCGGGAACGGCTGTTCAAAGAAGTGGAAACTAATGTAAGCCTGAGGTTGACTGAAACTGATACACCTGATGCTTTTGAAGTAGCCGGGCGCGGGGAATTACATCTATCAATCTTGATTGAAACAATGCGCCGGGAAGGCTATGAGTTTCAAGTAGGAAAACCGGAAGTAATATTTAAGACGATTAATGGTCAACGGTGCGAGCCAATAGAGTTCCTAACCATCGATGTACCGCAGGAATTCATGGGGACGGTTATGGAATCATTAGGGACGAGGAAAGCGGAGCTTGTAAATATGACTGAATTAGCCGGTTATCTGCGGATGGAGTTTATTATTCCCGCCAGGGGATTGATCGGGTTTAGGTCGGAATTTTTGACGAATACTAAAGGTAATGGCATAATGCATCATGTCTTTCATGGTTATGCCCCATTCAAAGGAGATATTCCCGGACGCACCCGTGGAGCGTTGGTCGCTTTTGAGGCCGGTGAAACTACCGCTTACGGTATCCACAGCGTGCAGGACAGGGGTACAATGTTTGTTGTACCTGGCCAGGCCGTTTATGAAGGCATGCTGATAGGGGAAAACTCACGGGAAATGGATATGGATGTTAATCCTTGCAAGAAAAAACATGTTACCAATATGAGGTCCAGCGCATCAGATGAAGCTATTCGTTTGATTTCACCGCGAATTTTAAGTTTGGAACAGGCATTGGAATATATTAATGACGATGAGTTGGTGGAAGTTACACCCAAAAGTATCCGGTTGCGCAAAGCAATTTTGGACCGCCATATACGCGGCCGGGAACGCAAGATAAACGCCCAGGCGTAATTCGTAATTAGTTATCCTGTACTGGTTTTTTTGAACCACAGAGGACGCAGAGGGCACAGAGTGGAACGGCGCGATGTATATCGCGCAATAAAAATTGGGAAATTATTTAGCGCATAACTATGAAGAAGTGTAATACATTGCGTTTAGTGCTTCAAAAATGGAATATGAGTGTTAATATTATTCCTCTGCGTCCTCTGTGACCTCTGTGGTTAGCCGTAACCCCAACCGCGAAAGGTTTTTTTAGCAAAAATCTTATGCGTTATATAGATCAGGCTAGGGGGTGTTGCTATGCTATCATCTGACGCAATGGCGGTGTTGAAAGCTCGCTATTTGCGCGAGAATGAAACACCGGATGAAATGTTCCGGCGGGTAGCCCTATTCGTGGCACAGGCTGGGAAGGCTTATGGGCTGGACGTGTCAAAAAGTGCGCAAGAGTATTATGACTTAATGTCCGAATTAGCTTTTTTGCCAAACTCGCCGACTTTGATAAATGCCGGTAAGTCTTGCGCTCAATTGGCGGCCTGTTTTGTGCTGCCTATTGAAGATTCGCTAAGCGGTATTTTTGAAACCTTGAAAAATATGGCACTTATTCACCAGAGCGGTGGTGGTACCGGTTTTGCTTTTTCCCGCTTACGGCCCAAAGGCGATAGGGTAGCGGCCACCGGGAATGTAAGCAGCGGTCCGGTTTCCTTCATGCATATTTATGACAAGGCATCAGAGGTAGTTAAACAGGGAGCGGTGCGCAGCGGCGCCAACATGGCAGTGCTGCGGGTGGATCATCCCGATATAATCGAATTTATAACCGCTAAAGCTCGGCAGGATGTTCTTAACAACTTCAATCTATCGGTCGGAATTACCGATGATTTTATGAATGCCGTCTCAGCAGATAAGCTATTTTCATTAATTAATCCCCGTAATGGACAGATTGTGGAAAAAATTGCTGCCCGGAAGATATTTGACAAGTTGGTACATATGGCCTGGGCAAACGGTGAACCGGGTTTGTTTTTTTTGGATACAGTAAACCGTGCTAATCCTACCCCGGAACTTGGTATGTTCGAGTCGCCCAATCCCTGCTCGGAACAACCCCTGCTGCCATATGAATCATGTACATT
>JAEYSJ010000395.1 GCA_023434855.1 Bacillota bacterium
GATTAATATTGTCTTACTATTGGAATACGGCAACAGGAGCTACTGTTATTCTCGTATCTGCCATGCTATTTTTTGGGACATATATCTTTAAGAACCGTTTCATTGGTTAAGCCTTTACTATCCATTATTAAGCTTGATTAGATTAGTCGTTGCTGATAAAATGAGGAAAATACTATTAGAAATGCATGGGGTTGAAACAAAATGCATGAAATCGATAAATATAGCGATATTTTAAAAAGTACCGGGCTAAAAAACACCAGACATAGAAATTCTATTCTGGAAATCCTTGAGAGTTGTGAAAATCCCTTGTCGGCAGAGCAAATTTTTCTTGATTTAAAAGAAAAGAATATTTCAATTAATTTATCTTCAGTTTACAGGACTTTGGAAAACCTTGTTGCTAAAGGGTTGCTGACTAAGTCTAATCTTAATGGTGATAATAGGGCTTTGTTTGAATTTAACCGCATGGAGCATAAACATCATTTGATATGTTCCGGCTGTAGGAAGATTGTCCCTGTTGATGAGTGTCCCCTAGAAATGTATGAGAAGCTTTTGCAGGATAAAACAGGCTTTGACGTGACAGGCCATAAACTTGAAATATACGGTTATTGCCAGGATTGTAAGGCATCCAGGAAATAGTGTAAGTGTCCAATTATGTAACCAAATAGGACAATAATTTGAAGAAAAAAGGCGATTAACCGCCAAGGACGCCAAGAGCGCCAAGATAATATTATTATAATTTAAACAACCTTGCGGGATAGGGATGAATAATTTAATCCCTTGGCGTTCTTGGCGGTTTAAATTTCCTTTGGGCTTCAAAGAAACGAGACCGTCAAAAAGTAAAGAATTGCTTTTCGACGGTCTCTTACATTATGATTGTCTTACACCGAGAATTTGCACTTCTTTGGCGTTAAGCTCAATGAAAAGTTTGGCGCTTTTTCCTATTCCTGTATGAGTATCATTTTCCCAGAAATTAAATGTATCTAATACTGGTGCACTGCTTGCTGTTTTGTTTTGGTTACTATAAAGAACAGAATAAGTTGGCAGCAATCTGTTGGTATCTCTGTCTATAATAACAAAGCCTTTAAAAAACTTGCTTATGCTGGTGTTGGCAACGACGATAATTTCATTGTCGCCAAGAATTCTTGAGAATGCGATAATTCCGCCACAGCCATAGGAATGGCCGAAATCCATGCCGTTTTCTGAGACTTCTCTAAAATAAAGGCGGCCATATCTTAATTCCGGGTTAGAATTACGTACGCCGAGAATCTTTTTTAGTTCAATATATATGGGATCTTTTTTATTAAAAGCATTATCTTTTCCCCAGAGAGCCTCCCGGACAGATTCAGGACAACAAAGAATCGGCTCGCCATTTTTATTTGTTGTTCCTTGGAGAGATTGCTCTGTTCCATAATATATACAGGGAATATTCTGCAAAGTAAATAAGACTGTCAGACCCAAGATAATTTGATCTTTATCACTTAACGGATGGAAAAACCGCTCGTTCATATCATGGTTATCGAGGAATGATACAAAATACTGCCCCGCCTCCCCGTGAGAACTAATTAGACCTTTTTGCGCTTTTTTCCGGTATGTAAATACATTGCGTAATTCTTCAACACCTAACTGGCCTTTCGCTACTTTGGGCAGTTTATAGAATGTAGGGAAGTCAAGCGCAGCATCTATGCCAAAGCCTTCCACGTTTGTGCTGTTGCGCCCGACAAATTTCGCGATAGTATCTTCCTGGTCGTATATTTCACCAAATGTAAAGAAATTTTTTTTCCCGATACTTAAGGCATACTCTCGTATAGCATTGCCAAATGTCTCAATCATGTCAGAACGAACATATTTGACGGTGTCTATACGAAAACCGTCAAAATCGTATTTTGAGATTAAATACTGGTAGGAGCTAACGAGAATGTTCAGAACAGGGTGAGGTCCCAACTCTTCTCTTAATTTTTCTTGCCCAGGCACTGTGGCGTCATATTCGACCGCCAACTGTCGCATGGTGGAAAAATCACCTTTTACAAATCCTTCAGTTCCGGGTGAATCACTGATTTTTGATCCGCGCCGCCGGAAAAACAGATAATTTCTCAGCTCTTCAGGATATATCGCATCATCAGGTGACAGTGGTGTATTATTTGGTATGACATTTTTCCAATCGGAACGAGGCTGGCCATACCCATTCAGCCATTGAACCGGTATTTCGCTGCCTGGAGGACCATTAATCAACGAAGCATCACTGACATTGTCTACAACATTGTCATGATACACATAATCAAAAGCTCTCGTTGTATGGTTGAGGACAATATCAAGAATAACATAGATGTTTCTGGCGTGAGCCTCATTTACCAGGTTGATTAAATCTTGGCTTGTTCCAAAACGTTCGTCTATATCAAGAAAGTTTTGGGCGCCATAGCCGGGGTAAATCCATTTCCATTCGGCCGGCTTGGCATTTTTGAAAATAGGCGAAATCCAAATAGCATTGACCCCAAGTTCCTGAAGGTACGGCAGCTTATCCTGTATCCCCTTTATATTGCCGCCTTGCCAATAGTCGCAAATACTATTCCAGCGGACAGCAGGCATTTTATCGGGATTATTGAAACGGTCAACCATTAAAAAATAAATAGCGTAGTCGCGCCAGTCAGCCGGCGAGGGAAATGGATATGGTATTGCTTTTTCTTCACCATCGATAATAACTGCTCGGGATGAGTTATTGAAAAAAGCTTGCCTGGCAGTCAGAATGGAGCTTCTTACCTCTGTTCCCATTACTTTAGTGGGCATAAATGGCATCCTCCTTAAATCTCTCATTTAGCACTCAAATAGTACAGTAATATTGCGAAAATGCTTTTAATACAATAATATCCATTAATGTTATTATATGTATATATGCATTTTTCCTCCACACCTTGGGTGAAATATTATCACATTTTTGGTACATAATAATACTAATAATGATTTTAGGCTTGGGAGGGATTTTATGCCAGGCAATAACCAAACAACTACAAAAAGCAACGAACAGCAGCAACAAACTAACAAACAACAGGGTAATAATCAAGGTGTCCCGTTAAACAGCGAACAGCAGAATCAGGCACAGGCTATTGAACAACAAATACAGGATTTCGAGCAACAATTGGCCAAGAAGTCCAATAGTGAGCTAAGCGAAATTGCCACTAAGCTTGAGACAGTAGAACGTGCAATGTTATTAGAAAAAATCGATAATCAGCTTCATACAGTAAAAAATGCTGTTATTGAACCTGGCGGTGCAGCTCCGGCAGCTGCTGCTACTGGCGCAACGGCTGCGGCAGTAATAGCAAATAACAGTTGATTTTCGGTATAAGAAAAACGTACCGTCTTCGAAGTTATTTTTCGGCTAAACTGCAGATAATTAACGGTTTACACTTGCCCGAAAAGTTATAAATTCTGATACAGTGCAAAAAGATAAGTTCCGCAAAGGAGCTTATCTTTTTCTTTTGAGGAGATTTACTACTATGGGCTAGTCATAATTCTAAAAACAGGTAACCCCAGACAGAGCATAACCAGGCAAAAAATGAATATCGCGCCTGCCAAATTTCCATTTTTCTTGATCCAAAGACCATAGGTAAAAAGATAAATACTCGCCAGCAGTGCAGCAATTAAATAAACATAATTCATGTTTTATCAGTCCTTTATGGAGAAGTAGCTGTAGGTTTATAAGGTGATGACCGCCACATTAACCCGGTCCGGCGCAATTTGGTTGTCACCTGCGCATCGACTTTGGCTGTCGTATACAGTTCTTCCAGGTTTACCTTTTCCAGTTCGGTATAAGTGGTAAAATGCGGACGCAAGTAATAACCGAAACCGAACACGTCACTCCCCAATTCCTGCGTATGCCGGATAAAGCTCTGAATTTCCTCGGTAACCAATTTGGATATCTCCTCTTCTAATAACTCGCGATATGCCCGCTTTTCGTAATTGATACCACTTGGGATACTTGATATTTCACCTTCTAAAAATACATTTATCTTTACTACCTCTTGCCCGTCAATCAGGTCAACATCAATTTTGGGTTTGCTGCCATTGCGCATGTTTATATTTATCACCTTCTGCGGTTCCAATGGGTCAGTCAGCACAAAAAAACCGCGCCGAAAATTATTCTGGAGCATGGCAATCACCCGTGTCTCCCGGGTGTCCAGAGTACCTACCATTTTGTCCCCGGAGAAAACGGCAGTACCAGCTAATTCCGGCGGGTTTTCTGTTCCAGCCCGCGGTATTTCCGCCGCCAGATAGGCATCTATCTTTTCGTTAGACAACTTTTCTTTTGCAGGCTTATCCTCACCGGTAAGGGGACTTAAACCGACATATGTTGCATAAGGTGACCCACCTGGATTCTTCAGCCGTAGATAAAAGTCATAGAGCTGCGCCCGCAAAAAATAACTCCCTTCGAAGGAACTCAACATAAATGACTCCCAGAATTTTGATGGCGTATAATCAAGTTTAGGGTGATTGTTTTCCATAAAATTATCAGCCCTCCCGTTTACAACACAGACAAATATCGTGCCGCGATATTCCGGGTAACGTATAAGAGGAGCTATTATGTCGGCTACTCCGCTCCGGGCTACTTCTTCACTGATAAGGATTGCCTTCATATGCGTCAGATTCATGTTGCGGGAGGTGGAGGTGCTGAAAAGATTTCGTGCTTCAGCAATATTCGGGGCAACAATGCTGTTGGTTAAAGCCGGACCACTGGTAATCGGTTGACCGGCACCTTGCGCCCCACTCACCGCCCGGGGAATCTGGATACGATAAGTCACTTTAATTTTTCCTTGCTCAGCCTTATCGATACCCATAGCGATAATAAAGGCTACCCCATCAGTTTCTTTGGCTGTATGGCAACCGGCTATACAAACTGCAACACTAATAATGATGGCTGCCAGCATTAATTTATAGTACACGATTCGGACTTCCTCTTTCCTTTAATAAGTACGGCAAGCAGTAAAATGACCGGTATGACAAATGCACCGAGAACTAGTATCATCGTATTCTCTTTAATATTTAGTTCAATGGCTGTGACAATATCCGAAGGCAGCAAAGCCAGTTGCGCCACAATAACTGCCAGGGGAAAAAAAAACGGTCGCATTGAGGGAAAATCAAAAAGCCTGGTTACAAGGTACGTTACGGCATATATATCAATTGCAATTGTCGTCATCCCAAAAATGACCCAAAGGACAATAAAAAAAGGTTCAACACGTTGTATAAAAGGATTTAAATAAATAAGCCGGGCCATTTCAAAAAATGGCAGCACCTTTTCCCTGCCTACCGCCACACTAAAGATTGCCACATACATAAATAAGGTGAGACTCCGGAAAACCGTACTTAATCCTAGTCCGAGCAGGGCTGCCGTTCTCATTGTTTTCACATTTTGAAATGCTGGCGCCAGTATCGGCAATAGATATATACCCAGAAAAGAACCGGACCACGTTATCCCTGTTTTTAGTAATGATAGTATACCAAGACCCGTCCATGGAGTAAGATTATATAAATTAAATCTATTGAGAAGCAGCAGCAATAAAATAGTGAGCCCGGTTAAACCAAAGGGCAGAGCGATAAATGCCGCCCGGGCCAGCGGTTCGATCCCGAAATAGTTAACAATAGCTGCCATCAGCGCATACCAACCGGTAATCATCGCAATATCCAACCCCGGTATTGCTGTCAATAGTGTATTTTCGGCGAATTGCCTGAGCGTTAGCACAGCATCAATAAAAAAAGCAGTGATGAAATATAACGCAATAATCCTTGCGCCGGTCCTCCCCAGCAACTGCGCCGATACTTGGTATAAGTCCCCGGGAACACGTTCCATGACAAAAAGCAGAATTAAAAATACCGTTACGAAACAAAGCGCACTGACGGCAGGCACCAACCACGCAGTTGTAGCTGCCTGGTCAATGAACACCGACCACACCGAAAGAAAATATGAAGTAAACGTTGCTATAAAAACAAGCGCCATACCCTCACCGATGCCCATTTTACCGGGTTCATAACTCATCAGGTGTTATCCTCCCTTTGGGAACGTTTCTGCTGCCATTTACGACTAATAGAAGGCTGACGGCCCTGGTCCAAGGTGTTCAATTCGTCAGGACGCTCTTCCTGACGATAGGCAGGACCATGGAAAACGACATCAAGCCCGGGAACTGTCTTGGGCGCCACCGGAGATAAGAATGGCACGCCAAAGGACTTCATTGAGCATATAACGACAGTGAGTACAAACAGAAGGCTGCCCACTCCAACAAGTCCCAGCATCATGGCTGCAAGTAAATACAGGAATCGGACCTGACGTACGGCCATTCCCATGCGAAAGTCCGGAATGGCAAAGGCGGCAATAGCAGTGATCGCTACGATAACCACAGTTACCGGACTGACAAGATTGGCGGCAACTACGGCCTGCCCCAATATAATGGCACCGACAATACCTAATGTTTCTCCCAGCATCCCGGGTATCCTGGTACCAGCCTCGCGGATAAACTCAAAGGAAAGCTCCATAAATATTACTTCAACAAATGCCGGAAAGGGAATCCGTTCCCGGGCTCCGGCAACAGCCAATATGAGATCGGTAGGCAGTGCCTCCACATGATAATAGCTTATCGCAATATAGAGTGCAGGAAAGATTCCAGCGACGAAGGATGCTGTAAATCGCAAAAGACGCATGAAAGTGCCTGACGGCATTTTTAGAACGAAATCCTCCGGTGAATGATACAGGGTAAAAAGCGATATTGGCACAACAAGGGCAAAGGGGTCACCATCAAGTAATATACTAATTCTCCCCTCCGCCAAATGGGAAGACACCCGGTCCGGCCGTTCAGTGGACAGAATCTGCGGTAAAGGAATACCAGGATGATCTTCGATCAACTGCTCCAACATACCGGCAGCAATATGATCAGTGCTAATATTGCTAAGCCGTCTCTTTACTTCGGCAACAAGGTCCGGATTGGCCACTGACTCTAGATACATCACCGCACAGTCTATTTGGCTGCGTTTCCCAAGGGTGATCATTTCGGTGACTAAGTCCCGTGAGCGCAGCGCAAGCCTCACTAAAGTTATGTTTGTCCGCAATGTCTCTGTAAAAGCAGATTGACTGCCGCGTACTGTTTGCTCTATCATCGGACGTCCGATTGCGCGATGTTCAAAGCCTTTAGTAAACACCAGGATAGCTTCGTCAGCACCGTCAACGAATAGAGCAGTATCGCCGTCATTGATTCCTTTCACGACCATTTTATAATCTTTGGTCGGCATTGCCTGATCACTGGATAAATGGTTGGTAATTAGAAAATTTATAATATCACCGCTCAGTTCTTTTACGGCGAAAAGCGGTATGAGCACCGATGAAGTGATGTCTTTGTTATCAACAAGCCCCTTGGCAAATACCAACATTGCCTTACGCGGCGGATTGGCAGGAATGGAAATTTCCCGGATAACGACATCATTGTTATACGGGAGGCGAAACAGTCTTCTTATAATAAGAATGTTTTCCGCCAGACTTACGCTAATATCCCTTTGGTCCGTATCTTCTTCGCTGTTATATGCAAGCAGGATAGGTGAGAGTTCCGTTCTTTGCTGTTCCAGTGTTTTTATTTCTTGTTGTATCGCAGTCAGCCTATCAGGACCCGGTTGCTGCGTAATTGCGCTTTTTGCCTGTTCAATAGCTGCTTCAAGCCGCCGGGCAAAGCGAAGAAGGGCATTGAGCTCAGCGAAAGATTGAGACAGGCCGGTTGGCTCCTGCAGCTGTTTGGATTTATTCTCCTCTAAAACAAACCTTGTTGGGTTTTCCGGAGGTTTGTATATAAGATAGTTCTTTAAAAATGAAAACATTTTGGTAAGCAAATTGCTTTCCATCTTTTCCCCCTTGGTTCTTAATACTTATGGGTATTATTGCCATTAGAGAGAATTTTACTCACAATATCTTTAGTCTCATGTGAACGTATATACGAACTGCTTAGTTCTTCGTGCATTCCGTAGTTCAAAAAGCCGGGCCTAAACTACCGTCTAATCGAAAACTTATACTTAATTCTAATTAGAAAGGCACAGCTAATGCTGACATTAACTGTGCCTTGTACACATTTTTTAATACTCTAAAATTTATTGTTCTGCTACCGCAGTTGGCTTTGTCTCATTTGCAGCAGCGATTTTGCCTTTGAAATAGCTCAAAATTGTTGAGACAATGACAACTGACAATAGCGAATAAAAACCTTTCCACAGTCCTACAATACAAAACCCCAATATGGTGATAGCCGAATCGATGAAAAAGGTAGTCCTGCCCGGATCCCAATTAAATTTTTTATGCAAATACAGCACAAGAATATTGACACCGCCAAGGGATGAGCCGTTCCAAAACAGATACGCTAGACCGACTCCAACAAATCCCCCGCCAAAAACAGCCCCAAACCAATCAGGAACAATATAAGCAGGTATATATTCGTCCAATGCTGTCAAACAGGACAGCATGATTGTTGCCAAAAGAGTCGATAATGTAAAATCCCATCCCATGCGCATAATTGATAAAATGTAAAAAGGTATGCTGACACCCATATAGATAATTGAGAATGTTGTGCCCAATTGATACGACAAACTCAGCGCCAACCCGGGAACTCCGCCTGTTATCAAATGAGAGTGGCGCAAAATCAAAATTCCCACACTGCTAATAAGACAACCTATCAATATATTCAAGAGCTTAGTCATAACCATCATTGCTTCCCCTAATTTCATATCATTATTTAGCCGAAGACCTCATAGTAGTTGCAGTAAGAAAAACGTTCCGTTTTCGAACAGTGAAGAATTTAAGTTACTTTTCGGCTAAATTGCAGTTAATTAACTGTTTGCACTTGCCCGAAAAGTTATAAATTCTGATACAGCAAAAAATACCTATGACTTACCTGATGGTAAGTCATAGGTATTTTCTCTTCACTGGGTGCTATTTCCTTTAAATGCGAAAAACAATTTCATTTTTCACTTAAGAATTTCTTATATTCCAGATTAAATTGCTGATTCAGTTTTTCAAACTTATTAGAATTATCGTCATAATACTGGAAAAACGGAGTATAGTTTTCCGCTTTCTCAATTGCAATAATGCCTCGCCGTATACCGTCTAGCCTTATTGCTTCCAAGTTAAGAAGATATAATAAATCTTGACGGTAAGTCTCTAATTCATTTGGATAACTTTGTGATTGCAAATCCCAATAAATATTCTCTGTATCCACTATCATCTTTTCGCACCGCAATAAAGTGTCTGAAGGCTGAAGGTTGCTTTTATCTAACTTTGCACAAATCTCATTAGTAAATTGTTTGATTGAAAAATCTATATCGTCTTTCAGATGTACATATTTATTGAAATCGTTTAAATATGTGCCGCTTTGTTGACCAGATAATGTTCCTAGATTATTACTCTGCTGTAACTGCATCGGTATATTTATATAAAACATAAGTAAGCAAAAGACTGCTACGGTAGTTATGACCATTCCTCCAGCCATTATTCTATGCTTAGGTACAATAAATATTCTAATCACTGTTGCAGCACACCTTTCTTTAGCAAATCCACCTATGCCATATTATTATGTATGCTGAAAATAATAAAAAAGACTACTTACCCTTAACAGGTAAATAGTCTTTTTTATAAACTGGCTCCTTGAGTAGGACTCGAACCAGCTCCCGATCGGTTAACAGCCGCGGCGACCGACGAGAGCACCCCATCTGCTTCGTTGCTCCTGCGGGCGCTCGTTCCATGTACTTCCAGTACTATTCCACTCACGTCCTCGTCACGCCTCGCATCTGGGGCACTCTCGTCGGCCTCCGGCTTTGAATTGATAGAACAATAGTCCAAAATGCATTATAAAATATAAAAAACCATTTACCTTTTTTAAGATAAATGGTTTTTTACAAACTGGCTCCTTGAGTAGGACTCGAACCTACGACCGATCGGTTAACAGCCGATTGCTCTACCAACTGAGCTATCAAGGAATAAACCGGCAACTACCTATCCTTCCAGGCCGTTTCCAACCAAGTACTTTTGGCGTTTAAGGGCTTAACTACTGTGTTCGGGATGGGAACAGGTGGAACCCCTTAGCTGTCGCTACCGGATATATTCGAG
>JAEYSJ010000397.1 GCA_023434855.1 Bacillota bacterium
GGGTTACGGTATAGAGAATCCCCCCGCCCTGATTGAGAATTTCCAGATAGCTGAGTCCTTGCAGTTTTAAAGACAATTCCCGCTGACGCCAGCCGGAAAAAACCAGGTGAGTATGAGAATCTACCAGACCGGGAGTCACCAGCGCCCCGCCGGCATTAATGATCTGGGTATCGCTGTCTTGTTTTATTTCCGGCTGGTGGTTACCGACTCCTACCTCGGAAATATAGCCGTCATCTGCTATGACATAAGTATCAGGCACCAGGGAGATTCTGCCCTGTGCCTTGCCTGATCTGGCGGCTTGTCCTTGAGGAGTGGCCAACAGGCCGATATTTTTGATCACTGTTCGCATGAATAGCACCTCAGTTCACTACAAACTCATTATTCCTGCAATAAATAGTTTTCCAGTACTTGTCTCTTCTCATCAAACTCTTCCAGTTGCAGAAAATACTTAGCGGAATCTACCAGAGCATTCATCGGGGTGAGGCCCACGATTTCACTGCCGGTAATGCTGACTCCGTACCGCTGTGCCTCGATTTTCACCAATTCAAAGACCCGGTACAGAGGGGTTTTCTCATAATTGGTCATATTGATGGAAACCTGAGCGATATTCCGGTCTTCCAACATGACACCAATGGCTTTAACCTGCGGCAGCCCGCCACTGCTTTCGCGGATGATCCTGGCAATAGAGCTGGCGATATTCAAATTTGCGGTGTTCAGATTTATATTATAGGCAATTAGCGGCATACGGGCGCCAACTGCTACCACTCCGGCAGTTTTATGGATTTGCCCCTTGCCATAATCGGGCAGCCATTCAGGTTGTTTAATTTTCTCCGCCATTCCTTCAAACCCGCCGCGGCGAATGGCAGCCAGATTTTTCCGGTGGGGCGCCGATGCCGATTCTTCATAGAGGAAGACTGCCATATTAAGCTCTTCGGCAATTCTTGCAGCAACACGTTTTGATAATTCCACACACTCTGACATTGTAATACCGCTAACTGGCACAAAGGGAATTACATCCACCGCTCCCATGCGGGGGTGTTCGCCTTGATGCTTTGTCAGGTCAATCAATTCAACTGCTTTTTGGGCTGATAAAAAGGCTGCTTCGGCCACTTCATCAGGTGTTCCCATGAAGGTAAAGACACTCCTGTTATGACTGGCATCAGCGGAATAGTCCAGCAGGATGACACCTGGCACAGACTTAATCACATCAGCCAGAGCAGTAATTGTTTCCACCCTTACACCTTCGCTAAAATTCGGAATGCATTCTACTAATTGAGCCATTGCTGTTCTCCTTTAGAGGCTGATTCAAAACGCCCATCTGCGTCGTTGCTTGGGCTTCCGAGGTCCTCAACCGTGCGTTCTCGTAGTCAATGTTCTACCAATAAAATTGCCCGTCTCTGCGGTTATCTTTAATCAATGTGCGGACAAATTTCGTACGCCTCCGGCCTCGGAAGCCCAACCGCCTAGCATCTGAACATTTTGAACCAGCCTCTCTCATATTTAGGTTGCGTGTTTTCTGAAACACGCTTTTATAGTTTCTTAAAAGCCTGACTTACTAAATCTTTAATCAGCCCTTCTGCCGGAAGGTATGGCAAAGTAATATGTCCTGTTCCTTGATATACTTTGTTAAATTCCATACAGGTTTCAATGGAATGAGGATTGCGCGCCCAGGAGCGTCTGGCCACGCCGCCCATGACATCCCACAGCATAGCGGTTTCAATAGTATCATCCACCCGCGTACTACCATCAAGCACCAAACCAAAGCCGCCGTTGACGGACTTACCAATACCTACGCCACCGCCATTATGCAGGGCCACCAGACTCATACCGCGGGCGGCATTGCCGGCAAAGCACTGGGTGGCCATATCGGCCATCACATTGCTGCCGTCTTTAATATTGGCTGTTTCCCGGAAGGGTGAATCGGTACCGCTGACATCATGGTGATCGCGGCCCAGCATGATTGGACCAATTTCACCATTCCGGACCATTTCGTTAAACTTCAAAGCAATATTTTTTCGTCCTTCCGCATCCTGATAAAGAATTCTGGCCTTGGTGCCAACGACCAGCTTGTTCTGCTCAGCATCCCGGATCCAGATATAATTGTCCCGGTCCTGTCCCCGCCGGTTTGGATCAATACAGTCCATGGCCGCCTGGTCGGTTTTACGGAGATCTTCTTCCCTGCCGCTCAGGCAGACCCACCGGAAGGGACCATAGCCGTAATCAAACAGTTCCGGACCCATAATATCTTCCACATAGGATGGAAAGATAAAACCTTCCTTTTCGTCCACACCGTTTTTTGATATTTCTGTAACACCGGCATCATATACAGCTTTCATGAAAGAATTACCATAGTCGAAGAAATAGGTTCCCCGGTCTGCCAAAGCTTTAATCATGACGAAATGTCTTCTTAAGCTTTCGTTGACAAGCTCTCTGAATCTTTCCCGCTCAGTAGCCAATAACCGGGTTCTTTCAGCAAATGTTATACCCTGGGGACAATAGCCGCCGTCATAGGCTACATGGCAGGAAGTCTGATCTGACAACAGATCAATTTTAATGTTGTTGTTGACGGCATATTCCAAAAGGTCCACAATATTGCCGTGGTAGGCAATGGAGATGGACTTTTCCTGTTTCATATAGTCAGCAGCTATCTGAAAGGCTTCAGCCATATCGTCGGTGATTTTCCCCACCCAGCCCTGATCATATCTTGTCTTAATGCGGGAATAATCAACCTCCGCCACAATTCCCACACCGTTAGCGATTTCAATCGCTTTGGGCTGCGCCCCGCTCATCCCACCCAAACCAGAACTTACAAAAAGTGTGCCCCTAAGATCGCCATCGGCGGGTATATGCAGCTTCTGCCTACCGGCAGTAAGCAGTGTGTTGAAAGTGCCGTGGACGATGCCCTGGGGTCCAATATACATCCAACCGCCGGCAGTCATTTGTCCATAATTGGCCACACCCATCTGTTCGGCAATCTCCCAGTCATTCTGATTATCAAACATGCCAACCATCAAGGCATTGGTAATAATGACCCGCGGCGCATCCGGTCTGGAGGGAAACAGTCCTAACGGGTGGCCGGACTCAATAACCAAGGTCTGCTCACGAGTCATGGCCTCCAGATATTTTTTGATCAGCCGGTACTGCAGCCAGTTCTGGCATACCTGTCCCGTTTCCCCATAAGTAACAAGTTCATAGGGATAGAGGGCGATTTCAAAATCGAGGTTGTTATCAATCATGACTTGAAAGGCTTTGCCTTCTACACAATTTCCCTGATATTCGTCAATGGGTTTGCCATATATCCTGCCTGGCGGGCGAAAACGGTAGGCGTAAATGCGCCCATAGGTGATAAGTTCATCCAGAAACTCCGGCGCCAGTTCTTTGTGCAATTCTTCCGGCACATATCGCAGAGCATTTTTCAGCGCAATTTCCGTGCGGGTCGGGCTTAGTCTAAACCCCCGGTCAGGCGCCCGCCGGACTTGAGGGAGAAATTCCGGTGCCGGTGGTAATTCAGCATCCAGTCTTACAGTCATCGCTTGGGATATGTCCATATTAGTGATCATCTTTCCTTGCTCAGCCTCCGTCCTTAGTCTCAAAAACAGGTATGAACTTTTCATTTATATTACCATTTGATCGTCAATAAAACGTCTAAATTTTACTTTTCATCTGTTCTAATCCGAATTCAGCAGCCTGCGGGAAATATTGTTGAGAATATCGATTTCATAATAATCCTCCAACGCAGCCAGAACTTTCCTTCCCTGACAACAATACTCTTCAATGGGAAGAGTAAGATATTCCTTAAACACTTCTTTAATCCGGCCGTCATTTTCCATGCGATATCTGATCTCAGCCTTAGCCCGCAAGACCGTACCCTTTTGCAAGATATCCTTAATTCCGGATAAAAACTCATCCGCCTTCTTTAGCCGTTCAAGAGCTTCTTCACACCGGCCATCCTGTACCGCCATAAGTGCCAGTATACTGTGAAGTGTTGCATAACCCCACCGGATTCCTAGCCAATCGTATACATTCTCCGCCTCCAGCAGATAATGCCTCGCTTTTTCGTACTCTCCCATTTCAAAAGCAGCATGACCGGCGTTTGTATAAAATAATGCGAGCCCTTTAAAAATATTCTTTTCCCGGCAAAGGGCAAGTGCCTGTTCATAATAGGCAATGGCTTCGCTAAAATTCCTATTTAGCCGCCGTAAATCGCCGATGTAATTAAAAGCGGCCGCAATGCTTAACGTATAGTTAGTGTCGCCGTCTTTCATTCTTTTAAACAGGGAAATGGACCGGCGGTAATATTTCTCCGCGAGAACATTTTCCCTTTTTAAAGAGCAAGCCACTCCCAGAAACCGCAAACCGGTAGCCATTCTTTCCTTTAAGTTATACTTTTGGGCGGTATGATAAATCTTATTGGCGAAATTCTCAATAATTGATACCTTGCTATTACGGATGCCATAATATACAATCTGCTGGTATCCTTTTATTACATACTCATGCTCACCCATTTCCGTGGCCAAATCAATCATCCGGTGGATTGTGCGAATCCCTTCCCGGTGCTTATCCTGCCAGATATAGTACCGGCCCAGCATATCCAGATAAGCAGCTTCCAGTCGGCTAAGCCTGTCCGAATTTCCTTCGGTACTTTTAATGGCGGCAATAATACATTTTATGTCTTGCAAGTATTTCGCCGCCAAGTTCTGATCGACAAACAGAATTGTACCATCATCAAAATAATTGTCGCTCATCTGGGGAAACAACTCATGATTTATATAGGAATAACCTTCGGCTAATTTTATTGTATATTCTAAAACCTTAAATTTATTGCCGGCATGGGAATAATGATACAATAGTGCGGAGTAAAGAGTTCTGTCCCGAAAATCTTGTTTTAAACCGTTTTCAATCATCATGCCGATTTTATCATGCAGCACTTTTCGCCGGGATAAGGATAGCTGTGAATAAATAAAATCCCGGATTATTACATGGGTGAAATTGTAAACCGGTAGGCCGGACTTTTGATCAAGTGCTTCTACCAGTAAGTTTTTTTCCTGAAGTTCTTCCAGCATTTCCACCAGTTCCAATTCATTTAAGCCACAGAGATGCGAAACCTGCATAATGTTGATTTCGGCAAAAAATACGGATGAAATACGTAAAATTTTTTGGCCCTTTTCCGAAACGGACGTTAGCCTATCCTGAAGAATGCTTTGAATCCGCGGTGAAATTTGGTCAATGTCCTGTCCATTCTGAATCAATTTAAAATACTCCGTCAAAAACAACGCATTTCCTTCCGTATGTTGATACAAAGTGCGCAGCAACTGCGGCGTAATCCTATCGTGGGGCAGCATAAGGGCCGAGAGATCTTCCACCTCCCTGGAAGTGAACCGCTCTACCGGCACCCTCGCCAGCAATCTGTTTTTTTCAAGTTCAGCCAACCCGGTATTTAATTTTTTCAGATATTCATTTTCATTACGGCAAGTGGCAATAACGAAAAACTTATCGGCATAATTGAGCAGCAATTGCTTTACGAGCAGCAGACTGTTGTTATCAATCCACTGGATATCCTCCAATAACATGATTATTTTCTTCGTCCCTGCCACTTTATGCAGTACCCCGATAATAACTTCTTCCGCCATGTTGCAGTTCAATATATCCGGATTAGTAACCGGCTCAGATGTAGAAAAAATCGCGCTGTCGGCCACCGCCGGAAAAACACACGATATAACATGGCGCCATAAAACAGGCAGTTTGACATTCTGTATTTCAGGCAAGTAGGCAATTTTGTAAAGAATCCCATTCCAGGGTTTGAAAGGATAGTTCTCTTCCACCTGGTAACATTGCCCATCAAGGAACACCGTGTTAAAAAAGCTCTCCGCTCGGAATAAATGCCTTACCAAAGTCGTCTTGCCTACTCCCTGTTCGCCATATACAATTGTCATGCCGGACTTGTTCCCTGTTAGAAACGCCTGAATACTGTTTCTTATACTGCTCAGCTGTTTCTTCCTGCCGAAGAACACGTCAGTGCAGGAATGTTGTTTACCGGCAAGCAGCGGGTACCCCTCTTTCCTGTGCTGGATCCTGTCATACAGCTTTGTTGTAGCACCATCGGGTTTTATCGCCAATTCCCCGGCAAGCTTATTTTTCAGGCGGCTATAGACTTCCACCGCCCGGTTAAATTCTCCCTCTTTTTCATATATTTTCATCAAAGTGCGGTAAGCACTTTCGTTATATTCATCGACCCGAATTAAATGTATAAGATATTGTTCGGCTTCAGAGATTTGTTTTCGGTTCAACAAAGTAATAATCATTTTTTTTAAGCACCGGGCGTACAACTCCTTAATGCGTTCCCGCTGCCCAGCCAGCCATTCCTCAAAAAACCCGGCATCTTTCATGGCAAAACCTTCTAAAAATTCACCCCTGTAGAGATTGGTAATTTCCTTGCAGTATTCGATTTCATTACTACCTGTCACAACTGTTTCGCCATTGTTCAGGACTTTTTTACCAGTGTAAAATTTGTCCATATCAAAGTCAACGGCAAATTCCCGGTTAACCGCAACCAGTGTCCGCGAAGGAGTCTGTATGAATTCATCGGTAAACAGTTTTTTCAGAAGATATACCGCATTCCTTAGGTTCTTTTTCGCCAGGTCATCATCCATACCGCTCCATAGTAACGCAGCCAATTCATCTCTGGTGGCCTGCCTCTTGATAAGTAAGTAATAGAAAAGCCCTTCCAACTTGGCAAAAGGAAATATGACTCTTGTCCCCCGCCAGTTAACCAGCGGTACTCCCAGCAAGGCAACTTCCAGTTTTTCCATAATAATCACCAAACCCTGTCCCTAAGTAATCACTTGCCATATATGTTCTCTTTTACCTGGATAATACCTGCAGAACTCTTTAGCCTGACAGCTTGTTCTCTATGCGGACGAAGGTTATAATATAATAAAATCGTTCTAAAACAGGGGATACGGCTAACCACAGAGTCACAGAGGACACGGAGTGGTTATTATTAATACCCTTATCCCTGCGAGATGAACAGCGAGCCGTTCCCTCTGTGCCCTCTGTGGTTCAAAAAACACAAGCCCAAACTATCTATTAGTTATGTATTCTGATACGGAAATAAATGATTGCAATTTGGAGGTTGCGCATGAAGCAGGGTGTTTCAATGTATAAGGCCATTGCCTTGGATTTAGCGCAAAGAATTATTAACGGCGAATATTCCGAAGGAGCAAAAATTTCAGGCCGGTCAGTTCTCGCCAGTCATTATAATGTTTCCCCCGAAACAATCCGCAAAGGCATTGCCCTGTTAAAAATCAAGAATGTGGTTTCGGTATCCCAGGGTAAGGAAGTAACGGTAATTTCCGCTGAGAATGCCTATAGTTTTATTGAGCATTATAAGAGTGCCGAATCGGTTTATTCCCTCCATCAGGACGTCGAATTGCTTCTCCAGCAGAAACGGGAAATAGACGCCAAATTGGAAGCTCTTCTCATTGATATAATAGACTATTCGGACAGATTGCGTAATCTCTCACCCTATAACCCGGTTGAGGTTGAAGTGCCGGAAAATGCACAAATCATAGATAGGACAATCGGCGAAATAAAGCTTTGGCAGCATACGGGAGCCACCATTGTCGCAATCCGGCGCAACACGGAAATGATCATTTCACCCGGCCCCAATGCAAAAATTCGGCCACATGACTGGCTTGTAGTCGTGGGTGACAGCGAAGTACTTAAACGCACCACCGACTTCGTAAACCGCTGATGCCGCCCTTGGGGCACATGGTTTAACCCATCAAACAATGTATTAAGTTACCTCCACTTGGTAGATGGCTTATTTCATTAGAAAATTTACATAAAAGCCCTGTATAATCTGTATAAAACACACTAAATCCAGCAACTGGCTAGCTTGCAAGATTGCTGGATTTTTGTATTTACAGAATAGCGGTTATCGGCATTATTTTAAGCAGGAAAATTTTCCTAGAATACAGAAATAAGCTTCGAAGCAGCTATTTGACTAGGAGGTAACATGACTAAGTCTGCAATTATTTACTGGTCTTCTTCCTTTTTGCTCAATAATGTTTAGCGCGACTGTAACAACAAATGACAATGATGAACAATTTACTTTAGCAAAGTCTTGCGAAGCGAGGGAATTACAAATGAAATTAATTAAATATATATTGGTTTTGTTTTGGATTTTATCGTTTGTGTTCATGTTACAAGTAGTAGTGTTGGCCGAAGGAAGCACGTCAGATATCAACCGCCAATCTATCCCGACAGAAAGCTTAGAGCTGGTAGATTTTATTAGTAAGTATCCAGATGCCAATATTGCGTTTGAGCAAGCTATATCTTCGGCTAGCGATATAATAACTAAGGCAAAAAGCAGCAAGAATACAATAAGGGTTGTAATAAATCTTGAAAATAATAAAATCTACAAAGTGTCAAGACCTATTAGTATAGCCAATGTCGACAATGTAGAGATAAATGGACACAATTCCGAAATCATAAACTCTACTTTCCAGACAACTTTTCATATTCAATCTTGCAATCATTTAACAATAAAAGATTTGTATGTCGATTATAACCCTCTGCCATATACTCAAGGAGTCATTACGGCATTTGATAAAACAGCACAACAAATCGATGTGAAAGTAGATAAAGGATATCCCAGCAATAAAGAATTCGCAACTACCATCCAGAGTGGTTTATTTAATGTTATGGATCGTAACACAAAGGCGGAAAAACCAGGTGCCAGAGATATAACCCCCAAAAGCGTGGAAAATATTGGGGAAGGATTACTCAGGGTTAATCTAATGTGGAGCGCCAATGATTGCGGGCCAGGACAAATTCCAATAAATATTGGTGATGTTGTGGCCATCCGCACTTCATATGCAGATGCGATTGATGTGAAAGATAGTGAAAATATATCATTTATCAATTTCAATCTCTACTCTTCGCCGGCTATGGGCATATTGGTAACTAACGGTCGCGGTGGGATCGTTCTAAAAAATGTAAATATTATTCCGGGACCAAAACCCTTAGGTGCGGAATTTGAAAGATTAGTATCAACCAACAGTGATGGAACACATTATATTGCAGTAGAGCAAGGACCCGTAATTGAAAATTGCAATTTTGCAAATACAAGTGATGATGCGATAAACGTACATAACTTTTATTTTTTTATAGTGGAGAAGGTTGGAAATAAGCGTTATTATGTCAGCCCTAAATGGAATATTGGCCTTCAAACTAAAGACACAATTGAAACTTACGAAAAAAGCAGTTTTGAATCTTTGGGTGAAACAAAAATTATTTCTTTAACAAAAAAAATAATTCCTGAGCTTAAAAATAAAATATCCCAACTTTGGAACGGCAAGAGCCCAACAACATTACCTGACACAATTTATGAAATAGAATTGCAAGATGACATACCACTGAAATTTGGAGACGCTATAACCTCGCTTAGTAGAATTGGCAATGGCACTATAGTTAGAAACTGTACTTTCCATATGAGTGGCAGAGTAATGGTTAAAAGTCCGAATTCAATTATTGAAAACAATAAATTTTCTTATTCTCCAGGTGTTGCAATATTTGCAGGAAGCGATATTGGTTATTGGGCTGAATCTAACTTTGCAAAAAATTTAATTATCAGGAACAATACCTTTACGCACTGTATTCTTGGAGCGGCCAACATGTTTGACGACAGCAACGCAATAGGAACAATCTTTGTAAGTATGACTCCTCCTCAAGCTGTTACAGGATTTCAATATAATTTGGAAAACCAGGATATAGTAATTGAAAACAATAAAATTGATGATTCCTTTCTTTACGGGATATTCATCAGCAATGCAGATCATGTAAAGATAAAAAACAATATAATTGGCAGTACTTTTATAAGGAGGCAAGCTTTTGGAGCGGGACAATTGTATAATATTCATCCGAATAGCGGTATTCTCATCGGAATGTCCAAAAATATTGAAATTACGGATAATACAGTAACCAAAGGCGTAATCACTAACAAAGTAGTCACTTTTGACAAATCATGTGACAAAGATACCATAACACTCCAGAATAATATTCTTCATTAAAATTTTGACCGACTGCGCCCTGACTGCAGACAGTCCCTCCTATAAACGATATGACCACTATTAAAAATAATTAGGTATAACGTCAATCTTGGCATTTAGTAATTCGTCCCATATATCTACCTTACAATAGGCCATGCAAACACTCTTTTCATATTTTTGCAGTATGTTAGGCAGTATTCGAAAACTCAATTTTTCATAATAGGACGTATTTATGTCCGAATACAAAAAAATAATTGTATTATCTGTATATATCAAGTTAATGCAATTTTTTATGAGTTCAATACCATATCCCTTACCCCTATGCTTTTCCGAAGTTACTATGGAACCGAAACCGTAACTATCCTTACCATTGATATTTCTTAATCGAATTATTATTGCAGAACTTACAATTTCGCCGTCTTTTTCGATGACATATCTTTTGCCGATGGCGTCTTCTTTACCGTTATCAATACAATATTGCTCAAAAGTTCTATTTTTACTCCATTCTTTATATCCTTCCTGAAAAAGCAAAGGTCTCTCTTCTTTATTTGCTTGTCTAAATATCATCTATCAACTCTCCTTCTAGTTTTTCAGAAACCATAAACATTTTGTAAATAAAGATAATGTGGCAAGACCCCATAATTGATCAGGTTTCGTATTCTGGGAAAGAGAAATGGTGTAGTTTTTTTATACTCTATATACTCATTACCAAATCTTAACTCTAATTCTTTTTCCTCAATAAATTTGTGATATAAGCTGCCAATTATGAGGCCTAGCACACAACAAACAAATCCGTTTGTCAGTGAAGCAAAATATGTTCCGAATCCCAAATAATAGATAATTGCACCCAATTCAATTGGGTTTCGGCAATACCTATATGGGCCAACTAGGATAAGTTTTTGAGTTGGTGCGTTTGGTGCAGGTGTTCCTTCTCCGACAACCCATTGGGTAAACACTGTCCAAAATAAAATTGATAGGCCAAGTGGAATAGTTACAATAGTTATAATTATTTCGTACCAAGCATTCCAATGGATTATTATGCTTTTTTCAATTACCCTACCAATCTGCAAAAATGTTACGGGAAAAACCATTAAAAATATAATTGCTCCAATAATAAGAGAAATTATCTTATATTGAGTGCTATTTTTTTTTATACTCCAATTTGCCAAAATAGCAAGAACCTTATTTTTCATACCATTTACCTCATAATACGTCCGGATTTATATTTACTTTATTTGATATTTGCCGTTTTTTTCCTCTAAGACGTATTATTAGGTTTTATTCTTGGGCTAGGGGTTTTGTGTTTTACATAAGCCTTTTACCGAAGGTGCCTCTTCGGATCCTTAACTACTGTGTTCGGGAGTGAAACAGGTGGAACCCCTCGGCAGGAAGCCCGCCGATAGCACCCCATCTGCTTCATTGTCACTCCGAGCGCTTCCTCCAACCGTGCGCACTCGTACAGTAAGTATACCTCTAAAGAGGTTTCCCTCCGTCTCAGCAAATACCTCTCTTCACTGTGGGACCTCCAGTACGATTCCGGTCACGTTCTCGTTACGCGTTCGTACAGTCAGCGTAGGCATCATCTGCGACTTGCAATCTGCGTTGGTAAATCGAGCAACTCAGAACGTCATTTGGAGCACTCTCAGCGGGCTTCTGTTAGTGGCACTATTTAGATAAAGCAAAAGCACTCACTAAAAAGTGAGTGCTTTTTTAACCAGCAACTATTTAGCCTCCCAGGCCATTTCCAGCCAGGTACTTTCAACGTTTGGCGTTCATAACTACTTGCCTTGAATAATTATGTTAGTATTTTCCCATTTTCAACGTAAGTGCATCTACGGGTCCTTAACTACTGTGTTCGGGAGGAGAACATGTGGAACCCCTCAGCTGGGAGACCGCCGATAGCACCCCATCTCCTTCGTTGCTCCTGCGGGCGCTCCCTCCGCGTACCTCCAGTACAGCTCCGTTCACGTCCTCGTCGCGCCTTGCTCTGGGGCACTCTCGACGGTCTCCGGTTTAGTGGCATTAATAGTTGTAACATATGACAAAAGCACCCACTAAAGTGAGTGCTTCATTAACCGGCAACTACCTATCCTTCCAGGCCGTTTCCAACCAAGTACTTTTGGCGTTTAAGGGCTTAACTACTGTGTTCGGGATGGGAACAGGTGGAACCCCTTAGCTGTCGCTACCGGATATATTCGAG
>JAEYSJ010000063.1 GCA_023434855.1 Bacillota bacterium
ATTCAAGCAGATTGCCTGATCAGGTTTCTTTTTTATCTCCGGGTGAAACGCTTGAGTCGTTTGGCAAGCGTTTGGATGAGACAGTGAAGCGGGTAGGAGCGGATGGGTATTATTTGGTGCATAATTATCCGTCGGGACAACCGAAGCCGTCGCAAGAGGATATAGAGCTAACGGAGTATTTCGCAAAGCGGAGGGCGCCGCAGGGGGCTGCAAAGGGACTACAGGGACATGTGGTGATTAACTCAAGCCGCTATGCGGTGATTGATCGGGAGGGACAAGTTGCTGAGCGCGAGTTGAGACTCACGGAGGGAGATAAACTGCTAACTCCCGAAAGTAAGCATGCAGCGCTAGGCGTACGGATCAAGGATGCAGGCACGCTGGCTAGTATCGCCAAGAATGAGCAGCTGAGTGATAAGCAGTCGGTCGTGTATTATCTGACGGCAGAGAATGAGGTGCGAGGGGTACAGGTAGTACCGAATGAGATATTGGGTAATGCTAAGGTTGCGGCCCGGTATCTGAGATGGAGTGCACGAGCCCATTATGCAAAGATACCGGCAATCGTAACAAGTGACAGAACAGTATACGAAGGAATGCAGGAACTGGCGAAAAAAGGGTATGTACTGGATGTTGTTCCTGTTGAATATGGTAGAGGAATTGAGGATAAGGTTGCCGAAGGTAGGATGGAAAAAGGAGAGGGCAGTAGGAAAACTACTAGTTTTCAATGGGCGAGTAAAGGTCTTACTCAATTAGAAGAAAATAAAGCAAAAGGCAAAGCATGGGAAGAAGAAGTTAAAATAAAATTATCGGAAAGACAGGATGTTGTAGAACAAATTACACTTATAACTCCAAACGGGAATAAAACCAGAATAGATTTTATAGGAAAGGATAAACAAACAGGTGTAATAAATTTAACAGAAGCAAAATCATCTCAAACAGCCTCATTAACGAAGGGGCAGAAAGCATCATTTCCTGAAATTGAAGACAATGGCGCTATTGTGGTAGGACAGGGCAAAAAGCCATTTGTAGGTGGAACTCAGATTCCACCTACACGAGTTAATGTAGTTCGTCCAGGTGATTTGTGATTAAGGAGGAGAGCACACTATGGCTTTAGAGGATGTAGATATATTAGACAATATAGGTATTGATAAAGAATCTGGACATGTAGTTTTATCTATTATTGATAATTTAGATTGGAATAATGAATGCCAACATTTATCGTTGCTTCAAGATAAGTTGAATTATTATTTGGGATTTATCGAGAGTAATGAAATATATGTTGCTTATCCCAAATCTAAAGGCAGAGAGTTTGAAATATTTATTTACGCTAGATATAGTGTTCCTGAAGGTGGAATTCAATTTCTGAATAAAGTTAAATCATTGCTTGTGCAATCCGGTTATTTTTTTCGAGTTGAGGAATGGATACCTGAATTAGGTAGTTGGAAAAGTATCTTTTAATAAAATTATATCAGTGGTTATATAAAAAGTTTTCTTGTGTACTAAAGTCGAAAGTAAGTATGCAGGTTGGGAGTACGGAATTAGGATGCAGGTACTCTGGCGAGTATCGTCAAGAATGAGCAGCTTAGTGATAAGCAATCAGTCTTGTTTTATCTGACGGCAGAAAGATGCCAGTGTGCGTAATTAAACGCAGAGTAAAAATGAATAGCAAATAAGACCACAGATGTAGGAAATTTAAACTTACCAACGACATGAGAATTCTTATTATTAATTAAGAAAGAGTGTCTTGCTGTATTGTCGTTAGTAGGGAAAAAGGTAAGGGGTAGCGACGAGCTTGCGATACATGCACAGATTGTACGGCATCCGGGATATGAAACGTTGCATATTGTGTATGTAAAAGAGAATACGGTGGTCCATCATGAAGCCTATTCAAGCAGATTGCCTGATCAGGTTTCTTTTTTATCTCCGGGTGAAACGCTTGAGTCGTTTGGCAAGCGTTTGGATGAGACAGTGAAGCGGGTAGGAGCGGATGGGTATTATTTGGTGCATAATCATCCATCGGGACATCCGAAGCCGTCGCAAGAGGATATAGAGCTAACGGAGTATTTCGCAAAGCGGAGGACGCCGCAGGAAGCTGCAAAGGGACTGCAGGGACATGTGGTGATTAACTCAAACCGCTATGCAGTGATTGATCGAGAGGGACGAGTCACTGAGCACGAGTTGAGACTCACGGAGGGAGATAAACTGCTAACGCCCGAGAGTAAGCATGCAGCGCTAGGCGTACAGATCAAGGATGCGGGCACGTTGGCGAGTATTGCCAAGAATGAGCAACTGAGTGATAAGCAGTCGGTCGTGTATTATCTGACGGCAGAGAATGAGGTGCGAGGGGTACAGGTAGTACCGAATGAGATATTGGCTAATGCTAAGGTTGCCGCCCGGTATCTGCGATGGAGTGCGCGAGCCCATTATGCAAAGATACCGGCAATCGTAACAAGTGACAGAACGGTATACGAAGGGATGCAGGAACTAGCGAAAAAGGGATATGTACTGGATGTTGTTCCTGTTGAATATGGAAGAGGAATTGAGGGGAGACTTGCCGAAGGTAGGGGTGAGATAGGAAGTGGTGCGGTAGGGCGTGGGGAGGCTAGTGGTAGTGAGGGGCCGGGTAAAGCTAAAGGAGCAAATAATCCAATTGTGAAGGAAGCCGCTGCCCGAGGTAGAAAAAGACATAAGGAATATGATTATGGTCCAGGTGTTGAAAAAGAGAAAGTATTGCCATCAGGAAAGAGAATGGATGGATACGATGCAGAAAACAAGGTTGTTCACGAACTTAAACCTAATAACCCAAAAGCTGTTCGGAAAGGTTTGAAACAATTGGATGAGTATGTCGAAGAAGCAAATGAGGTTTATGGTCGTGGACATATAGGTAAGTTACATGCATATGATAAGTAAACGTAAAGGCTTGAGAGGTGAAAAAAGTGTCCGGAAACGAGAAAAAAATTGGCTTTGAAGGATGGTTTTCTCTGAGCATTCCTGAAGAATGGGAATATGAAATAGATGAAGATGTGTTAAATATCTACAATGATAAGAATGGCAGAGGTGCTCTCCAAATTACATTCTTTAAAAGAAAAGAAATAGACGAAAGTTTAAGGGGAACTGCGGAAAATCACTTAAATAGGTTCATTAGACAATTCAAAATTGAGATTATTGAAGATACGTATAAAGTTATTGAAGCACCAAAACTTACAATAGCAAATGTAAGCGGAAGAGATGAAACTGACTTTATAAAAGTGTGGACTGTGGTAAATCAACAAAAAATGCTTTTAATAACGTATATTAGTCCTTCTAAAACAAAGGAGCTAGCCGTAGCAGAAAACATAGTCTATAGTATAGAATTTGAGACTTAAGATTGTGAAATAAACTGCACAATATAAAATGAATAATGCTTCTGCAGGACTACTTGAGTTTTTAAAAAGGCATGTACAAAAATCAGGCAAGATTCCTGGAGGTGAGGCGTTGGGGGAAGAAAAGTCCTTCGAACGTGAGGTATTGGACAGGCTGATTACAATAGAAACAACGTTAAAGAGCCTGACTGTTCAATGCCCACGGTGTCAAGATGAGCTAATAGCACACGGCAAGTCTGTTGTTAGTCTTGATGCAAGTATGAAATCTGCGCATCACCGTATAGATGGAATAAAGTCGGCTGCCGGAGTGATGGCCGCAATTATAACGACTACAATTAGTGTCATGTTTACCTTAGTCAATTTTATTTTGAATAGGGGGCATGGTTAAGGTGGGACTTCTGCCGATCAGTGAATTGCAGATTTTTCTTTGGGCCGCTGGCATTTTGCTGGCGGCTAATTTATTGGCGATGGCGCTGTTTGTGCTTTTTGCCAGACTGCCAAATGGTGGTTTGAAGACGGCTATTCAGAATACTATTTTTGTACTAGATAAGTTTGCCGATCACATGGAGAATAGTCAAAAGCGAGCTGAAGCTATTCGGCAAATTAATGATATATTAGGCTGGCGCCGTATATTGATACCTGCTGCATTAATTGGCTGGGTGATTGATGCGGAGGTTGCCGCAATCCGCAAGATGCAGCAGGCAACGAATTGTCCTAATTTGCATCAGGAGGGGGAGTGAAATGAAAGTATTTATCAATCCTGGCCATGCACTAGGAGGATACCCTGATTCAGGGGCGATTGGCCCAACGGGCTTACGAGAGGCTGATGTCGTTGCCGATATAGGATTGATGGTTGCTGAGTACTTAACGGCAGCCGGCTGCGAGATTATTCTATATCAGTCGGATAGCTTATATGAAATCTGTAATAGGGCAAATACTTGGGGCGCAGATGCAGTGGTGAGTTTACACTGTAACTCTTTTTCTTCAACTGAAGCAACGGGTATGGAGATCTGGACCAGTCGGGGCCAGACAAAGGCAGATGTTTTAGCGTCGCATATTATGGCGCAAATGGCGCAGGAATTTCCAGAATTGCCAATTCGAGCTGATTGGTCAGATGGAGATATCGATAAGGAAGCTGGGTTTTATGTATTGGTAAATACGGATGCACCTGCTGTATTAATTGAGTTAGCTTTTATTAGTAATCCCAATGAAGAGGCGCTTCTGGCCAGCTATGAAGGGAAGCGGATGTTTGCGGCAGCAGTTGCTCGCGGCGTAACTGATCATCTAATGGCGGGGTATTGTGGATATGGTTATAACCGGAATAACGGTAGTTGCTGATCCACTTATTGCCGGACCAAGAGATCGAAGTAATCATTGCAGAAGAACGGCTGCTATGGCTGGCAAAGCAGAAGCCAATCGCACGAGTTGAGTTGCGGTTAGATGGGGATGAAATTACGGTAATAGCGACTGAACGGTCGCCAATTCGCCGTGTGCCCCGAATAACGGGCTATTTATCGAATGTCGAGAATTCTAACGATGCAAAACGTGATGAAGTAAATGCAAGATTTAAACATGTAGGGAGGTTGAGAATGGAATGAAGGCGTTTATTAAGGCGAATTGGCGGTTTATTATCTATGGTGGGGTAGTCCTGCTTATCGCTTATTTTATTCGTGGTGAATATCTGGAATGGAAGCAGCAAAAGCAGGTTTCTATTCCGCCCATACAGGTGGCAGTACCACCGCAAGTAATTCATACCAATACGGAAACAGTTCGCGAGATTACAGTACAGGCTCCTAGTACTCCTGGGGCGGTACTGCAGTTTGTAGAAAAAGAAGGCAAAGTGATTGCAATTGTAAACGGGCAAGAGGTAGAGGTGCCAAATCTGACCGGCAAGCCTGAGGTAGCGTTGGGGGATACGGGAGAGCTGCGCTTAACATCAACTACGACCACTCGAATTGATGTTACTGATATGGCTAATGCTCAGGCTCGCCTGATTGCCAATCAGGAGTTAGAGAAGCAGGCGGCTGTATATAAGAAGGGAATCGATAAAGAAAAAAGCGTTCGAAAGAAGGAACGCTTTTTTTGGATAGTAGGAACAGCAGGTGCATTTATGCTTGCAAAGTAAGAAGTTTTTAATCCAGCTGCTGCATCATGCACTATAAAGTTAAAAGGGAAACTCTCAAATGTACTGCAATATATACTGCAACCTATCCGGTATAAGCTGATATAAAACAGGACAAATGAAAAGTAAGACAAACATAAATATAGAGCTAACCCTAAGCAATATAAGGCATTGTAGTTACGTTTTGCTTATTAAGATGCTACCTTGGGGTGGTAGAGGCCGCACGTTCAACTCGTGTCGCTCCGGCCAATTTAATATAGTAAATACGTAGGTTGGCGAACTTGCGTGTTTTTTATTTTGCTTAAAGCTAACCTATTCCCAATTTGGCTGGCAGCATATTTTATTGTCCGAAAGGAAGAAATTACCTTTTGTTGAATAATTGTGACATGGAGGTAATTTATGTATAAGTATGAGTTAATAAATTTATTGGTTGAAGTATTGAAAAAACATCCTAAGGGACAATTTGAGTTTTACGTCAATGAAGTAACAAAGTTGAGTAACTTTTATAAAGGCATTCCTCTGAGTAACGGAATGCCTATTCCGGAAGATGGAATTTTTCTTAACAATCAAGAGATAGAGCTGGTACAGGAAATCATTTGGGACTTGATTATTCAACGGGTTGTTACACCTGGAACGGATCGAGTGAATAAT
>JAEYSJ010000115.1 GCA_023434855.1 Bacillota bacterium
ACACTATCATATACAAAACGAAATATGAAATCGTCCGGGTGAATGTCGGGAACAACTTGCAATTCTTTCGCAAAATTCTCAGCCTGACGTTTCTCTTCCTCATTAAATTGAACCGATACATCTGTAAAAAGACTCTTTAGCCAACCACCCGGTAAAATAATTTTTTCCTTATCCAGCCCTAACTTCAACAGTTGCTCTTCCATTTCATTGCAATGTGTCAAGGATGCGATAATGATAATATCGCCCAGTCTAATAAGTTCTTCGCTGGGAGCGGTTACTAATACACCATCCAGGAGACCCTGCTTAGATGCGTTATTGTCAAAAAATCCTTTTATCGCGATATTGGCATCACATTGCTCCAAATATTGTCTGACAGCTTGTCCACCCCGTCCCGTGCCGAAAATATATAACCCAATTGCTTTTTCCGGCGTATTTGGTCCCGCCGCCGCAAAAATGCGTTGCAGCAATTGATTTTGACCTTTTGTTGCTTTTTTTGATTGGTTAATACAGCCCAAATCCCCTGCACACCTACCTTTTTTTTGTCTTTAAAGAAGTGATGTTCCCCGTATAGTATGAGTCGCACCACCGCATAGTTATGGTTTAATAATCAAACCTTGTCCCGTTGGAAGTGAAAGAACCTCCACTCCTTTTTCGTGTGCAAATTTGTCAAAACCTTCTTTTTGCATAATATGACCCCACCAGCCATAATCGTCAAGCAGCATTATCGCACCGGACACCATTTTATCCCAAAAAAAATTGGCAGCCGCAATTTCAGGAATAACACAGTTCATATCAATTGATATAAAGGAAACTTTCGCCTCCTCCGGAAAGTTCGGCAAGGATTCAGGAACGGCGCCTTGAACGATAATAACGTTGCGAAATGGCTGAAACGTTGCCTTGACTTGTTCTATACACGGCTCATACTCGTATTTTGGTCTCTGCCCCAACGCTTCAAGCGCCTTCTCTTCCTCTGTTACATGGCTTGGTAGTAATCCGGCATAAGTGTCAAATAAATAGAATTTTTTAGGGCATTTGCCAAAATCCGTATAGTGTATTAATGCCCTTGCAGACCCCCCTTTGCACACACCGCATTCTACAAAATCGCCATCCAGCGCCATTTGCCTTTTTCCTGCCCACAAATATATATATGTTCTCCAATAATGGGGGTCGTGCTGCTCCCCATTTGTATTAGCTTGTATATTAAAGCATTCTTGAATAAAAGGATCACTCATAAAATCACAGTTATGTTTTGTAAATAGACCATCATTATTATATGCACTTTTTGCTGCATCAAATATATTCTGTAATTCAAAAACTTTCCAATAATGCTCTTCTAAATACCCGAACGCTTTAAGCTGTTCTGAAATTTCTATATAGTATTGACTCGCAATAACAATTCCAACATTCTCGCGGTTTTCTTCCAGCAATATTTGGGGATTATTCACTGGTAATCCTTCAAATATTGAACCCCATTTGTCGGGATTATTATCGACAAAATACGCAATGTCAAACGGCAACTGATTACATAGCGATTTACTATACGATCCAGTCCCAAAAACTATAACTTTTTTTTTTTGAAATTCTTTTATTTTTGC
Organism: Bacillota bacterium; assembly: GCA_023434855.1. The sequence goes on from JAEYSJ010000115.1 coordinate 1,596, forward strand.
TAGGATTTCTTTCAATATGCTCAACTCCCTATTAAGTAATTTATCATCTCGCCGTTTTTGACTGCGAATTAGCCTGCTGTCGCCTTTCTCTCCTTATTCTTATGTCTAAAACACTCAAAATAAGCTTTCATCTCCTTCGTTATATATTTTTACAATATTAATTCCTGTTTTCTCTACGGATTTTATCCGGCGATATATTTGCTCTTGAAATGAATAACTTGAAATTATTACGCGATCTAAGTTAAATTTCTCAATATCTTGCGGATTATTGATTAAACTATTATGATATACTTTCCCCCATTTTTCTTCATTCGAATCAAAGAAAAATAAATTGAATTTAAAAGAACCAAAAATATCATTATATGCCGTCAACATTCTGTCTGTATGAACCCCAGTACCGTAAACTCCTACATTTTTTCCTTCCGCATTATCAAAAATACTATTAAGAACACGTTTAAGACTCCTGTAGGTTGGCTGATACTTACTTAAATATAATTGAGGATTCCCTCCAATATAATTTAGTCCCAATTCGTCGCATTCCTTACAAATTTCCCGCGATAATTTTAATTCCTTTATTTCCTTTAGTGATAAATCAAATAGCTTTCCTATGGAATAATCGCTCTGTTCCTCGGTCACGGCACAACAAGTTAGTACATTACATCTTTCATCTAAAGTTAAAATATCAAACTGTCGACATTGATAATTCATAGGTTTTTCTTTTATTTTATTATTCAGATAATATAATACCAATTCCTGGGACGCTTTTTTTACTTCTTCATAACTCAATTCGGATTTTAAATACTGCGAAAACATACTATACCCGGCTAAATATGCATATTGTGGCACCAGCATAATATTGTTTTGACCAGCAAAAAGATATGCCTCTTCTATTTCGTTCAAATTAAACTGGTAAACATGATATGCTATTTGTGCCGTACCTTTAAATCCACAATTTCTGAAATTATTCAATATTGTTTGAATGTTGCTTTTTATTTTTTCAAAATTGAAGCCGTGAATTTTATCATATGAATATTGACTAAAACCCGGCATTGAAAAGGTTATTAAATCCAAATTTCTTAATGCATTACCTTCACTGAAATTTACTACCTTTGAAGCATTGGTACTTAATCCGTATTTAAGTTCATAGTTATTTAAGATATTAATAATATCTTTGAAGTTTGGATTTAAAAATGGTTCACCCCAATTAAATAAATTAATTACTGATGAATGATTCACAATATCATTATTGAGCATATATTTTATAGCTTTTTCGAAGTCAAAAGGAGAAATATATTCTCCTTGGATATTTCTAGAATTTCGGTTCTTCCGCCCGGTATAACACCACGGGCACAAGGCATTACACCTGCCCGAGATCTCAAAAAAAATCTCTTTATACATATAATGGGCACCCTCTCGCCGTCATAAAATCTATTCCTGTTTTTCAATTGAATACGGTTAGGATTTGATCATAACTTTCTCTCAAATAAATTATCTCTAAGAATAAAGTCTACCTATCAATTCTTTTGACACGTATTCAACTTTATCTTCTGTCATATCCATTCCGCAAGGAAGATTGATGCCATAGGGTGATAACTTATAAGAAATAACATTCCTCACACTTGCACTTTTTGCATTAATAAGCTGTTTATATGCGGGCAATGAACTAAGTGGATAAAAAAATGGTCGCGTCCTTATACCCTTTTGTTGCATTAAATTAATGATTTCTTCCTTCATTAAACCAAAGGAAGCATCCAAGATTACTGTAACCATCCAATAGGTGTTCTTAATATGATTTGCCTCGCAATTTAACTGAAACTCTTTGATATTTCCAAGATATTTTTGATACCACCTGAAGATCTGCCGTTTTTTTTCTATAAGTTCATCAATCCGCTCCAACTGCGCCAATCCTAACGCTGCCTGCATACTGCTCATTTTATATTTGTATGCTACTTCATCATTCCAAAACATCTTGCCGCAACCGCTCCGGCCATGATCGCGCATTTTTAGGCACTTTTCATATACATCTCTGTTATCTGTAACTAACATGCCACCTTCACCGGTGGTCATGGTTTTAGAACCATGAAAACTAAAGACGCCTACATCGCCT
>JAEYSJ010000261.1 GCA_023434855.1 Bacillota bacterium
GTACCCTGCTCTACCGGGGTCGTCTCCGAGCAAAGCCACTCATGGGGCGAAACAGACATAAAATGGTAGGGAAATGCGTCTTCCTTATCCCAACTGGCGGGGTGGCAGAATTCCTGCATTAATTGGAATTTACCTGATGGAGTGGGAAAGTGCCTATCCTGATAAGGAACCATCGGGGCATCAGGAATTCTTATGGGCCCCTGCCGCAGCCTATCCGCAGAAACACCCTTAGCAACCAAAGGCTGCAGCAACAATTCCAGCCATTCGTCGCCGCTCCGTTCAAAATCACTGAAACCAAAACGATTGGCCAGCATACGGAACAGTTCGAAATCGGACTTTGCTTCACCACGGGGCTGTATCGCCTGGTTTACGGGGCCAATATAGTTATGGCCATAACCGGCGGTAATATCCTGTTCTTCTAAAAAAGTTGTGCTTGGCAGAAATATGTCGGCATGGGCAGCGGTGTCGTCCAGAAAAAGGCCGGCAACAACCACAAACGGCACTTTTTCGAAAGCAGCGGCTACCTTTTTGGCATTAGGGGCCTGGCACACCGGATTGCCTGCAGTCACAAAGATCATTTGGATCTCCGGGTCGCTGGCATTTATTATTTCTTCGCCGATGCATGGCATAAGCAGCCGGCGCCTGTCAGGATGGAGCTGATCACCGGTCCATTCCAGGTCAAACGGGGCGTACTCTTCAAACCCCTGGCTGACTCCGCCCCCTGGCACTCCAATCGTTCCGGCTATAGCTCCCAGAGCATCAATACTGCGGATAGTATAGTGGGCATATTCCCAGCGGTGCAGCCCCCATCCCAGCAAAATTGCCGTCGGAAAATGATTTGAAAATAGAGAGGCTAAGGCCTCGATCTGATATAAAGGGACATCACAAGCCTGGGATAAAAATTCAAGGGAATGAGAGTCCAGAATTTTTTTATACACTTCCAATCCTACACTGTGTGAATAAAGAAAGCCCGCATCCCGAATGCCTTTAGCCAAAAGGATTTTACTGACAGCAAACGCCAGGTACACATCCTTGCCCGGCGCAGGCTGGATATACATATCGCAGATTTTCCGGCTTTCTGATGCGACTGGGTCTATTAAAACAACAGGTGCGCCGCGCTGACGCAGCTGCATTGCTATTGATACCAAATAAGGATTCGTCACTACCGGGTTTCGGCCCCACATAATCATAGAATTGCTGTTCAAATGGTCAAGGGGGTCGTGGGACACACGGCAACCAAAGTCGAGGTTCTGCGAAGCCTGACCCGTACCGCCGCACAGAGTCCCATATGTGCCGGTTACTCCACCCAGCAGATTGAAGAATCTTTCATTCAGCAGTTTGAGAGCAGTACGCTGGGCAAATCCCCGGTAATATAGAATAGCTTCCGGACCATAACGGCAAAGGATATTTTTCATCCGGTCAGCAATTTCATCAATGGCTTCATCCCAGGAAACCCTAACCCATTGCTTATCCTTTTTACGCAACGGTGTAAGAACCCGCTCAGGGCTATAAGCCCTGTCCACAAATTTCATACATTTGTGACAAGCGAAGCCGCGGGTAATACCATGTTCCGGATTCCCGCCCAGCCGGATCACTTTATTGTCCTGAACAGTGGCGACTAAACCACAGGTATTAGGACAATCCCGGGTACAGGTTGTGACAATCTCTAGCGCCATTAACGCTCCCCCTTACAGCCCGCTATGCTTTAATCTGTACAGCCGCTGCAACCGCCACTCGGTGGCCGGTCATTTCGCTGTTTGCGCGGAACGGCATACAAAGCAGGTTTTGTAGAAATACCGCTCAGTGCTGCCACATAACTCTCAGGTAAACCATGCTCACAGGCACCTTGTATAATAAGGTTCAAATACTCAGAACTGGGACGTTCCGGTTTACCCAAAATGTCTTTCTTATATGTAATTGCCGTTATGACTGACTGTTGCATATCCTGTACTTCGACTGGAAAATGAAAGTACGCCCCCCTTCCGTTAGCCCTGACATCCTGATAGCTGTCCAATTGCTGCCACTCAAAAGCATCCAGTTGGTATAATACTCCCCATACTTCAGACTGCGGATCTGGAACAATCGTTTCCATCGCCCCGTCCCATTTAACGGAATGCCCATAAAAACCTATCCGGTATCCAGGTAAACAGGCAATGCCAACAACGCAAGGTTTCGGACACCTTTGCCGCATTTGGGCCAAATTAAGATTGGCTCCATAAGCGAAGTAAAGAAATGGCTGTTTGTTATCATCCATAATATTTTATTCCTTTCAAATTTAATACTTCTAACCCAAAAGATATGTATTCCCGCAATATTCTATTCGATAATCACGCCAATATCCAGATATGAAATAGGCTAAGACTAATAATCTAATTAAAAATCGACACCTAACCTTTCTAATCAATAGCCACCTTGTGGAATATTCTACCCGTATTTGACAATACCTGCATATATTATAATTCTGGTGCTATATAAAAAAATACAGGGGAAGGAATAATCCCTCCCCTGTATTAAGCAACCATCCTTATAGCAATCCCTGCGAAACATAACAATCTTGAAACGACCTCTTTCCAAAACGTAACTTGCCTTAAATCTTTACTGGATGGTAAATCGTTCGTACTACAAACGAGCCAAAAATTTGAAGCTAAACGAAACTATTAGCCGATCAGACTCACAGACTCTTACAACAGAACGAAAAACTAGATTCCTTGCCTTTGCCATTCAATACAAACATTCATTACATTAACGAGCAAACCTCTGAAACCGGGTAAACAACATAAACCTATCAACTATAAACCATCTTGCAACAACCGGAAGCTAGATTTCCTTGCCTTTTGTCAGACCCATCAAATTTTCTTACACGAGAACCGAGCCAAAGCTTTAAAAACCGTAAATAAAAAACACTACCCGATCAGACTCATGAACATCTTACAACAAACCGGAAACTAAATTCCTTACCTTTGTTATACTGATTGAACACTAGTCACTATAAGGATGGTGCTTACTTAGATAATAACACATTCTTGCTCATTATGCAATGCCAAAATATTAAAGAATAAAAAAAAACGCAAAGTATTTTCTCTCAACTGAATGGCTTTCTCTGCAACAGTGAGGAATTTAAGCAAAATATCGCATTAGTGTTGGTATGGTACATTCGCTGCCTGTTTCCAAAGATATAGACGAAAAGCTCTGAATAACTTTTACATACTCATCAAGTGTTATACAAGGACTAAATCGAGAAAGTTTGGATAACGTAAAATCGATACAGTTCTTGTAAATTGTATCAAGAGATGCTTCAACCAATTCTCCCGAAGAAGGATGTCGATACTCGCTATTATGTTCAAATAATCTGTAGTATACGGGTTTGACTGACTTAGGATAAAATAATGCACTCAGCTTTTTCATTTCAGCACTTCCCAAACCCAGGATATTTAATACATATCTTATACCGGCATTATTAAACATGCCTTGAACCTTAACGTATGTATCCAAGCAATTGGCGACTATATTTCTTTGTTCATCTCCTTCTTTACCAAAATATAATAATGCTAAAATCCTGAGCAAGGTTGGCCGGTGTAATTGTTCGACCAGGACTTTCGAGTTTGTCGGACCATCATACTCCAATTTCCGCCAGTAATACAAATCAAGGTGTGACTCTAGCTGTCTGTGCTTAAAGATAGCTTGATTGCGCTTGCTAGTCTTAGAATCATAAGAATTGCCGGTAAAATAATAAATAAAAGGATGATACTGGCTGTCAATTGTTATGTGGGTAATACATCCAAGTACGAATGCAAGTATTGTTTCCCAACTACTATTGTCTTCAGTTATATCATAACTTTGCAGTAATCTAATAATTGGCTGCCATGTATTGCATGTTTTTATTCCATGGAGTTCATCCGCTTTTCCCTCTAGAAGGCAAGTATACTTTCCAGTAGCATAGTATGGAATATCATAAGCAACCGCCCCGACCAAGAATGTAGCATAATTCGTATTGATCAAATATCGCACGCGCTGATCACTTAAACGCTTTTGAGTTTCCGAAGCAATTGCCCAATGTGTTATATCTTTCGGCATAACTAACCCCCAAAAATTTCCCCACAATTTGGTTATTTTTCGCACTTTCGGGATAACATAATCCTGAGACTTAAAACGCGGACAGTTACCGGCAATCACAAACACCCTGTTCGCCAACCCCATTGACCTTTGACACGATTACCAGATTGGTACACCATGAACATTCTTGTGCTACAATTTGGTACAGTTCTTCTTTTATAGTAAAAATATTATAATTGCAAACAAAAGACAAAACGATTGTCACAAATTATATTTGATATTCGGCAAACAGAATTTGTCGGTTTGGCATGATAATTGCATATTTATTTGATATGTTGTAATTTTAGATACAATTATACGCGAATCAGAGGGGGATAAAAAAATGCCAAGTAATACAATTAAAGTAGCTTTAGCCGATGGCAACAGGGACTTTACGTCTGCCATGCAAGATTATTTTGCCCAACAGTCTGATATTGAATTAGTCGGACTGGCCCATAACGGTAATCAGCTTTTGACTATTATTGAAGAGAAGGAGCCGGACGTAGTGATGTTTGAAATCATCATGCCGCATCTTGACGGTATTGGTGTACTCGAACGATTAAATGCGTCCAGTAAAAAAAGGCCCAAAATTATAATTCTGACCGCATTTAGCCAAGAATCAACGATCCGGCGAGTCGTCGAACTTGGAGCGGATTATTATATATTAAAACCCATTAACATGGATGCACTCTTGAATAGAATAAGACAGCTGGCAATTGGCATAAGCAGACCAATTACTCCTAAAGTAGATAATTCTCAGCCACTTGATGTTGAGGTTACTAATATTATTCGGAAAATCGGCATTCCAGCCCACATTAAAGGCTATCAATATCTGCGTGAAGCCATTACCATGCTTACAACAGAAATCACATGGCTGGGAGCTATAACCAAGCACCTTTACCCAACTATTGCCAAAAAATATTCTACAACTCCAAATCGTGTTGAAAGAGCTATCCGTCACTCGATCCAAGTGGCGTGCAACCGCGGAAATGTAGATGTGATTAATCAAATGTTTGGCTATAGCGCCAGAATGGAAAAACGCAAACCCACCAATACGGAATTTATGGCTATGATCGCCGACAAACTCCGTATGGATAAAAGAGCCTAAATATTTGAAACGGTACGCTAATACTTTTTATATGAAAATACCCATAATTTACTTAACAGTAATTTATGGGTATTTTCCATTTATTTGTCGTCTTACCTGTTAGGTATGACTTAATTTTCCGGCAGCTTTTTCGCCAAATACTCAATAATCTCCCTGCGGCGAATTATTCCGATAAAAATGTGACTGTCATCCACTACAGGAACAAAATTCTGTATGATAGCCAAAGAAAGCAGATCTTCCATTTCTGAATCAATGCACACGGGAGTATTCGTCATTCGCCGGGGAATTTCTTCGATCATCACACGCTCAGTATCAACAAACGTTAGACCCGGGGTATTTTTCATTTTCCACAATAAATCCCCTTCAGTAATTGTCCCGGCATATTTGCCATGTTCATCAATAAGCGGAACAGCCGTATAACGATGGTATTCCATTTTTTCAAGGGCTTGCCGCATGGTGCAATTCAGCGGCAGATAAATAACTTCACTTTTGGGAATCAGGAAAAAAGCAATATTCATAAATTGCCCCTCCATTCATGGGACGGTGTTATTGCAGTCTAGTATTAATATACTGCCTGTCATGGTTTTCATGCCAGAATAGTTCACTCCTAATTATATTTTAAACCTATTATCAAAACAACATATCATTAGATATATAAATTCAAGAAATCAAGGGGAAATCAAGGTAGAATCCTTCCGTTACCTGTCACAAAGATTCGTTATGCCTTTTCACCGTATCTAAATCTTGTAATTAGGCTTTGACAATACCTGGAAGTTGTGCTGGTTTCTTATCACTGTCCCTATAAACGAGATTGGTCCAATTAGAACACCAATGTGCATCTATTTACTACGGAAAAGATCATCCTCGTTGTTTAGACGATAACGTTCTTTCCACCGTTCTAGCAGCAATGGGGATTGGGGGAATGGAGCGTGTTGGCACGTTTAGTGCATAAATAAGTTATATATTTACAAAATGAGGACAAAGGTGGGGATAATTAATGATTATTGTTACTTCCTTAGTTAAAAAGCCCGGCAGTAAAGAAACTGCCGGGCCGGAAAAAATGTTTTTTTGTGTAGTGAACACCTGCCGTTATAATGACGGTGAAGGCACCTGTTATTACCAGGGTAATCAACGCGAGATCATTGAAGGACACAAAGACGAAAGTGATATTATTGCAAAATGTATTTTATACGAAGAGTAAGATTGGCGTAAAATTTAAGAGTGAACGTACAAACTACCGTAACGATGTAAACTTAATTTCGCCTTTCTGGGCATAAAAAGAGATATATTGAAGAGAGTCATTTAATGTTTTCACTAACGATCCTATGGCTAATTTCACCCCAGGATAAATGACGCCGTAAACACGTATCCTGCCAGGTTTTAGGGAGTTAAGAATTTCCTCGATCTTGCTTATGCGCTGCTGCATTTCTTCCATTTGTTCCGGCAGGGCGTTGAATTCAGCTTCATTTTTTTTGTAGCGCTCCTGTTTTTCAGCTTTCAGTTTTTCAATGCCTTGGGCGCGGATGTAGGCCAGTGACTGCTTCAATTCTTGGTATAATGCCTCAGCTTTTTTACTTTCAATGCGCAGATTATGCAATTCATCTTTGAGAAACGGGTTGACCGAAACTTCAAGATCGGTTACGATACTCGACTGATTGCCAACTGTAAAAGCACGAATTTCTTCACCGGCCGATATACGTCCGCCGCGGACGAGCCCGCGCCGGCCTTCAACAATGACCCTGCAGCCTGCGAATACTGAGCTGTTGAGAATAGCATCGCTGACTATAACTTCCTGGTCGGCGTAAACTGTGGCATTTTCTATAAAGTTGGTCATCACACATTCCCGTGCTTTAATAACGCTGCGACTCATGCCCTGAATACCCAAATGGACGATAATGCTGCTGGCTTCCACCGTACCACCGCAGATGGTGCCGGATATTTCGACATTGCCGCCGGCTTTCACATAGAATTCGGGCTGTACTGAGCCATGAACAATGACACTACCCTTAAAATCAATATTGCCGGTGGCATAGTCAACATCTCCGTCAATTACAATGACCGGTATGACATTAATACGCTTGTCGAGGAATATTTGCAAATGTCCGTGGATAGCGGCATAAAGACGCCAATCATCAACACAAACCACATTTTTGCCTACAGGCATCCGTATGTCTTTGCCCGGTCTGGCCGGGATCGGCAGACCAAAAACGTCCGTCCCAGGGGTCCCGGGCGTGGCTGGAATCTTTTCCACTAAAAGCTGTCCTTCCTCAACACAAAGAAATCCATTGATTTCTTTAAAGTCAACCCGCCCGTCTTCCATTTCCACCGGTCGACCCTGACATTCAGGATCAACATGGAATTTCAGAGATGCATTGCTGCCGTCACAAGGCGGAATACCGCTAGCACACACAATATCAGAGACTGAGCGCATTTCGGTGACGGAATCGAGAGCTTGTTCATCAATGCCGAAACTAACACCAGCTTCTTTCAATTTGTCAAGAATTTGCGACTTTGTAACCATAGGAGCATCTATAGGTATGTCCATATCGATTCTGGCTTGCAGGCGATCTCGTCTGACCTTAACACGAATATTGGGACCTGTCTCAAGCGGCAGTGAATTGACAACTAATACCGGTTTACCGAGAGCCTCTTTAATCACTGTAGCGATGAAATTACCTTCAAAAGCAACAAAATTCTGGTCAGTCAAATCTTGAATAACCGTGGCTTTCTTTACCGGCTTTCCACCGTTAACTGCAGGCCATACACTAAGATAGACACCGGCATCTGTTGCAACAATTTCGTAACGGCCGTCCTCCGGCGCCTGGGAATTAACGATTAGTACCGGTTGGCCAATAGCCTCCTTGATCACCGAAGAGATGAAATCACTTTCAAAGGCGACAAGATTTTGGTTGGTCAAGTCTTGAATAACAGCGGCTTTTTCTACCGGCTTTCCGCCGTTAACTGCTGGCCATACACTGAGAAAAACGCCAGCATCTGTCGCAATAATTTCATAGCGGCCATCTTGTGGTGGCTGCGAATTAACAATGAGTACCGGTCGACCGATGGCCTCCTTAATCACCTTGGAAATAAAATCACTTTCAAAAGCGAGAATATTTTGGCTGGTCAAATCCTGAATGATAGTGGCTTTTTCTACCGGCAATCCATTATTGACCGGAGGCCAGACACTAAGATAAACGCCGGCAAACGTTGCGGTGATATCATACCGGCCGTTTTGCGGCGGCAGCGAATCAACAATGAGTACCGGTTGACCAATGGCTTCCCTGATTACCGTGGAAAGGAAATCGCTTTCAAAAGCAGAAATATTCCGGGCGGCCAGATCTTGAATAATGGCGGTTTTTTCTACTGGCGCTCCACCGTTGCCTGCCGGCCACACGCTGAGGTAAACGCCGGCATCAGTAACGGCAATTTCATATCGGCCGTCTTGTGTCACCGGAAAAATTGGTTCATTCATAAGATCACCGCCTTTTTGATAATCGGTGTTATTATGTAAAATATCCTTGATGGCCAAATAAACTATTGGTTGTATTCCGCTATACCATCCTACGGCTTGCATAGTAAGGCCGTTAAAGTACAATTCCAACAAAGTCCGGGCGCATATAATTTGTATATATATAATTTAACATAAAAATAAAGATTCCTGCCAAAATAGAACATAATTTGATATTATTTTCTATATTCTTGCTAAATATTTCTTTCTCAGCCAAACCGGCAAGTAAATAGCTAGCGCAGCTTTGGGACACGCTAACCACGG
>JAEYSJ010000370.1 GCA_023434855.1 Bacillota bacterium
GCCGTAGTGCGGGAGCTATTGCCGCGGATATGCGTTGACGGCAATATCAGGCCATTGGCATTTATTGAAGAAGATACTGAAACCGTTAGTCGCTTAGCACAGCAATTAGTACAAACATTTTCAGACCGGGGAGGGTTTATTCTTTCCTCGGGCTGTGAGATTCCTCCACAGGCAAGGCCGGACAACGTGAAGGCGTTGATTGCGGCAGCAACGAAGGGGGAAAAAGGTGTTTAATATTGATGTAATTGATGCCGGCACTGTAAGAAGAATCTCTTACCGGACTGGAGACAGCCTGTTAGAGACTTTGCACAGCGCCGGTATAAATATAAGGACCGGCTGCCAAAAAACCGGAGCTTGCACACTTTGCCGGATTTTCGTCAGAGAGGGTAATGCTGGTCCAATAACAACTGCAGAGAAGTCTGAGTTAGGTCATTGGCTTTCTCAAGGAATGCGGCTAGCTTGCCAGGTTGTTCCGAATGGGGATTTGGTTGTCGAACTCATTTCTCAGGGGAATGCCACAACATTGGCGACTGATTTTGTACAATCCGGATACCAAACTGAAGGGCTTATCAGGACTGATGTTCCCAGTACCGGCTGCGGCGTAGCCGTTGATATCGGAACTACGAATGTCACTATATCTATTTTTCAATGGAAAAATGGTGAGCGGCTTGCCGGGCAAACTTTTAGCAATCCGCAGCGGGAATACGGGTCTGATGTTATTACACGGGTACTGAAAGCTGCTGAGGATCTAAGCTTTGCCAAAGAGTTGCATAACAGGCTATTCAATAAAATTAAAGAAGCTTTGCAGGAGCTTACCAGAGTTGCTAACGTTGGGCTTGAGGAAATTACCGGCATAGGCATAGTCGGTAATACTGCTATGCTCGCTTTATTTCACAGTTCCTCTTATCAGCAATTACTTGATCCCCAATACTGGGAGAAAACTTTGATTCTTCCGGATACTGATGAAAAAGGGATTATTGATTTCTTCCAGATTTCCCGGCAGGCCAGTGTTAAGGTTATTGATCCCTTAGCCGGTTTTGTCGGATCAGATTTGTTAGCAGGCATCACGGCCATCCGGCTGACGGATAAAGAGCCTGGCACTTTGTTTTTGGACTTTGGCACTAATACTGAAATAGCCTTGTGGGACGGGGAAAGGGTGTGGGTGACTGCCGCAGCAGGCGGACCGGCCTTTGAGGGCTGCGGCATGAGCTTTGGTTCTCCGGCAGTGCCGGGGGCGATTTTTAAGGTCAGCCGGCCGGAAAAACCGGAAAACTCGTTCAGGACTTTAACAATTGACGGTAAAGACGCTATTGGCATTTGTGGTTCCGGTTATGTCGACATAATCAGTAAGTTGCTTGACATGAACGTGCTGGATGCCATTGGCCGTTTAGCAGGAGCGCCAGAAAAAGAAATAGTTGTTATGGAAACACCGTTAATCAAAGTCACTAAATGGGATATTGATATGTTCCAGCGGGCCAAAGCGGCTGTAGCAGCCGGTATTGAGGTTCTGCTGCACCGGGCGGGAATGTTGTCAGCAGATATTAAACATATTTATGTTGCCGGCAATTTTGGACGGTTCTTGGATGTTGCCAATGCTCAGCGTATTGGGTTGCTGCCGAGCATTAATGCGGATTATGTTTATTTATGCGGCAATACCGCTTTGCGCGGCTGCGAGGATATTATGTTAAATGGCACAGCCCGGGATATGCTTTCAACAATAAGAAAAAAAGCCAGTTATATTAATCTCGCGTATGATTCGGAATTTGAGTCTATTTTTATAGACCGCTTATATCTTAGGCCTTTTTAGCAGGACTGAGCAATTTGATCTTAAGCAGTGCTGATGGTTTTCACCGGAAGGATCATGACATGAACGTTGGGTTCATGTCATGATCCTTCCTTTGTTTATTTTGTTGTTTTGTCTACCGTGAATAAGTGTACTGAGAGGTGCAAATATACTTTATATGTATACCTTTTCGACACTTTAAAACAGATTGTAAAATTGCTTCTTATTTTTAATCCTTTGAGTTTGGCATATTTTACTCTCACACAATGTTTGGCACGATTTATGCATTGTTAAAATAATAAGAATGATGGCAAATTGGACAACCAAGGATAGTACAAAAATTTTTAGAAGAGGAGTGTTTCCAATGATCGCATGGCTTGCTTTGCTGCTTAACGCGGCGCTCTTTGTTGCATCTGTATTTGGTTTAATTGATTATGGGATTTATCATCATCTTGCTCCTTATTTTTCACTGGGCATAGCAACAAGTATTTTCTCAAGTTTTAGTCTTCTTATGGTGTTTCAAATTAAAGTGAGACCACGCTATCAGCTTGATAGAAAATCTAATGATGTTTATTAATATTAGAATTGCATATTAATAATATTACCAAATTCATTAAAAAGAGGGTGAATATAGTGATGGCAATTAGAGAGCTTTTTCAATGGATAGACAGTATGCCTAATGAATTATTTTTTATCATCTGTATAGTAATGGGAATGTTTGTTATGACGGTATTGGGGATAATTTCTTCTATTCGTATGATATCCAGATACAATGATATAGAGAGTGCGGCAATTGTGGCGGAACGTGCTGTATTCACCATTTCTGATCGTGAATTCGGTGTTGACGGCGGGGGAAAATGTACGATGGGCAGCAGTGCCAAAGGGAAAGTTCTGCTGAAGACAGCAAAAGTGCACGCTGAATTTGGGAGCGGAATAAAAAAGTTCAATTCAACCCTGGTCTCCGAGACTGAAAATGCGTTAATCGATTTCGTCAGTAATGATTGGGAACTAAAAAATAAAGGTGGTGACACTGGATGGCCAAATTATTAATGCTTAGTGGTTTGATTATTGTTATCTCCAGTCTGCTTTTCATTCTTTTCCGGAAGTCAACAGAGGAAGATCCGCAGCAAGCGTATGTACTAAAAGGTTTGGTCCTATCGGTTTTTGCGGTTGGTGCGTTCAGTGTGGGTAACTGGCTGATCGGGATGCTATTCGCCAATACTTTGGATAGTAATTTTGAAACACTTGCCGGCTGGATTTTTGCTGTACCGCTGATTTTGTTATTTATCGGTTTAAGCGAGAAACGGAAGCCGGTGCAGGTACCGCTTAAAGTTAGAAATATTGAGACAGCAGGCAAAGCAAATGAATCAAAAGTGAGAATGATAAGTTCGGAAAGGTATGGCCAGTATCCGCGTTCCCGCGGACGATACCTGGGATAAAAGGAGGCCTCGCTAATGGAAAAGCGTGATTTTTGTGCAAAAAAAAATATAGGCTGCTTAAGGCAAAATAATGCTGGATCAGAGTCGCGAGGAAAATCGGAGCATTTTGCGTGTACGGACAATTTTGCGAATATAAGGGAACAGTTTAAAAACAAGTATGGCCAACTTATAGCAGCCGGTGAAAACGCGTGGGAAGATACAAAAGAAGGAACCGGAGAAACCTGGAATAAGCTTAAGTCATCTTTTGCGCGGTCAATTGCCCTGTTCGAAAAATGCAATAACATCGTAACAGCAAATGTTGTTACTACCCAACTGCCAATGAGTAGCGGTACGCTATATCCGAATGCTATGGGGATACAGGAAATAAGATATGATGCAAAACAGCCGGTAGTTGTAGAAACTCAGCTGAGCATCGACAAGTACTGGGATTGTTCAAAAATAGGACAATGCTACAAAGGGTTTAGGGCTACCTCCGGGTAGCCCTTCATTTTTATCGTACAATTTGCGCTTTCTTCATTTGTCTGCCAAAACGTATCGCCTGCTCGTGACTTGGCATGTAGACATCAATTCGATTTCCGGTAATTGCGCCGCCCCTATCGGTCACGGTGAATTCTCCCATACCCTCTATGCGGACTTTGGTCCCAAAAGGTATACTGTCATCCATGGCGATATGCCCTATTTGAACATGTACGCCGCTTGCAGTAATACCGTCATCTTTGCCGCAACTATTTATGTCGTCAGTGTAGGCAGTGATTTCTGCCATAATTTCATGGTATTGGGATATGACTTGTTGATCCGGTGCTTTTATACCGGCTTTGGAAATTTCCGTATGCTGGTAGAGATCGTGCAGCGATGGAATTGTTGGGGGATGTGCATTCTGAACATTGATCTTTGGCACTTCCGCATGGCCGGTATGAGCACTGCCAAGATTTGCGAGAAGAAGGAGTAAAAGTGTCACAGCAATCTCTTCTGGTATTCGCATCAATCTACCTCCTTGCTAATTGTGAAGTAATAGCAATCTGCAACTTGTCTGCGGTTTCGCTGAAATATAACTAAGATTCTCAGGGGCTGAAAACTGCGTTTTTTTTTAGGGTTCCTTTCATGAATTGACTGAGAAATTATCAGTCAATTTAATAATTATGCAATTTTTATGCCGATATCACAAATTAAGTAGTAATTTTCTTAATATATTTTCTTAAGAACGATGGTAACAGGCAGGGTAAGATTAGGTGCTCGTCAGTTGGCTCGATTGTTGTTTTTGCAAACACTATCGGAATAGTAACACTATTATTCACAGTTCTGTACCTTATGGTTATACTGAAAGGAATTGTTATATGACACTGTTGCTGCTTTATCCTTGAGTTTATGAGTTTTACAGGTTGGCATGCATTTTGCAATATGTAAAGAGTATATATGATATTATCTTTAATACTGTGGCAAAAGGCTATTGAGGAACATTTAAGATGAAAACAATATTGTGGAGGCGAGAGGAATGAGGGAACGTACTTTACGGCGGTTAGAGGAAAATGATCAGTGGGAAAGTTCATTTAGGGACTCGTATGAGCCAAAGAAAAAAAGAAAGAACCGGAAAAAATTTAACTAAAGGTACCAGCGTGCTTGAATAACCAAGAGTAAACTGCGATGACTGAAGAAAATAGAAGGTGGTGATACAGTCATGGAGTTTTTGATGCCGATAGGACTAGTGTTTGTTGTATTCAGTCTGCTGGTTTTTGCTTTGATTACAGCAACAGATGTCAGCAATTACTAAGAGAGTATCTATTAGCGAATGATTGTGAAAGGGGGAGGCTTAAGTGGTAGAAAGAGAACAAGTTGTGAAGATAGTAAAATGCTATCTTCCGCAAGTAAAAGATGATGTCGCCAATAGAATATCGGAAGACATAGTGCGGAACGTTGAGCTGATTACCCATGCAATGATCAGAAGGGCTGCTGCCCGGCAGAGCCAACAATTATACTGGGCCAGCTTAAAAAACTAGCAGGCAATATCCATTCTGCTAATAATCACCCATTTTCTTCCGTGTTGTTATTCTGGGAACAAGCCTCGCAGCGGAACGGACCAAAAGAGAGAGTAAACGTGATTTTGCAAGCGGCAAGATCATGTTTTTTTTTATAGTTTCTGAATACTTTGGATAACTGTGCTGATTATGCACAATCCGGGATTTAATGGTTTACAGAAAAGGACAGCTATCGCTAATTCTGTGGCTATTTATGTAAGATTTACGGGAGTTTACCCTTTGGCATATATTTTGCATAATATAATCTTCGTATATATAGCAACATTGCAGTTTATAAATCTCGAAAATAAATACGAATTTGAGAGGAGCATGATTTTATGTGCGGAATAGTGGGATATGTTGGTCCTAAAGAGGCTGGCCAGTTTTTGATTGAGGGGCTGAAAAAGTTGGAATACCGTGGTTATGATTCGGCCGGTATTGCTGTTTCTGACGGTTATGCGATTAATATTGAAAAAAGTGTCGGCAGACTAAGTGCATTAGAGAAAAAGGTAGAGATGCAAATGCCTGTTGGCAATATTGGCATCGGCCATACGCGCTGGGCTACTCATGGCCGTCCCTCAGATGCAAACTCTCATCCGCACACCGACTGTGCCGGTAAATTTGCCGTCGTCCATAACGGTATTATTGAGAATTACATGTATTTAAAGGAACTGCTTATCAGTAGGGGACATTGTTTTCACTCTGAGACAGACACCGAGGTGCTGGCCCATCTAATGGAAGAAAATTATGAGGGGGATTTCCTGGGGGCGGTAAAGAAGGTGTTAGCTTTAATTGAAGGCTCCTATGCCATGGTATTTCTGTCCGAATACCATCCTGATACAATCATTTGCTCCAAACAGGACAACCCTTTGGTTATCGGATTAGGGGAAAATGAGAATTTCATCGCCTCTGACATCCCGGCGATCATTAATCGCACCCGGGAAATGTATATCTTAGATGATGGTGAAATGGCTGTCGTTAAAAATGATTCAATCCTGGTGCTGGATCGTCATGGCATGCCTATTGACAAAAAAGTGTTTGAGGTTAACTGGGATGCCGAAGCGGCAGAAAAGGGCGGTTATGAGCACTTTATGCTTAAGGAAATATATGAGCAGGCAAAGGCTATCCGCAAGACTACAACTGGTAGACTCGCCAAGGATGATGGCGGAGTTGTCTTTGACGAATTGAATTGGACCAAAGAATTTGTGGCAGACATTAAACGGGTTGTCATTGTTGCCTGCGGCACTTCCTACCATGCCGGAATGGTTGGTAAATACTATATTGAACAATTGGCCCGTATACCGGTGGAGGTTGATGTCGCTTCCGAATTCCGGTATAGGTCACCGCTTATCGATGGAAACACGCTGGTTATTGTTATCAGCCAGTCGGGAGAAACGGCTGATACCCTTGCGGCACTGAAAGCTGCTAAGAAGCTTGGTGCTCGGACGTTGGCAATTACCAATGTTGTCGGTTCGTCAATTGCCAGAGAAGCCGATCAGGTTGTGTATACCTGGGCCGGTCCGGAGATTGCTGTAGCCTCTACTAAGGCATATACTACCCAGCTTGTCGGGATGTTCTTACTTGCCTTGTATTTGGGGAAACTGCGTAATGAGTCATCACCGGAGCGGATTGCGGAACTTGTGCGGGGCATGCGATTGCTGCCTGTTCAGGTACACGAAATTCTTGAGAATGTGGATGAGATTAAGAGTTTGGCTGAGCGGTGCGGCTGCTGCGAGGATGTCTTCTTCATTGGCCGGTCCCTGGACTATGCGGTAGCATTGGAAGGTTCACTAAAACTTAAGGAGATCTCATATATTCATGCCGAAGCTTATGCTGCTGGCGAACTCAAGCATGGAACCCTGGCCCTGATTGTTGAAGGTGTGCCGGTCATCGCCCTGGCAACCCAGCCGGATGTATACCAAAAAACCCTGAGCAATATTAAGGAAGTTAAGGCTCGTGGCGCAGATGTCATTGGGGTCGCAATGCAGGGCGACCAAGAAATCCAGAAATACGTTGATCACGTCATTTTTATCCCGCCTGCCGATCAATACCTGGCGCCGCTTTTGGCAGTAATCCCCCTGCAGCTGTTGGCATACTATGCCGCCGTCAGCCGTGGCGCTGATGTGGACAAGCCGCGTAACCTGGCCAAGAGCGTTACGGTGGAGTAGCTTGGTTTGGGAGTATTTTTGTAGTTGTTTCATTAAAATAAAGTCGCGGAATGCAAAATAAACACACGGAAAGAGCACCACTCCAAATTAAATTTGGAGTGGTGTTTTCTACTTAACCTAAAAAGTCGTTTACTGGTTATTTGGAAAATGAAGTCACTTATCAATTACTAAAGAACTTGCTTGGAGATCATGTACAAGTTCTTTAGTAATGTACAAGTTTTTAGTAATTGACAAACAGTTAATTTACGAATACAATGTAGTTGTCAAGACAATTATATTAGGTGGTATAAATGAATTTTAAATTAGATGATTCATTAGGGTTTATTCTAAATAAAGTTAATACAAAACTAAAAAATGAATTCTTTCAAAAATTAAAAGAAAATGATCTAACGCCAGAGCAATGGGCTATATTATGCCGATTATGGGAACAAGAAGGTATTACCCCCAAAGAGCTGTCGGATTTGACCTGTAAAGATAAACCGAATACGAATCGCATGTTGGAGAAGCTAATAATAAAGGGGTTAGTTGTTCGAAATCCTCATCCAGTGGATAAGAGAGCGTTTCAAATATTTTTGACTGACAACGGATGGGCATTGCGGGAACAATTAGTTCCCAAGGCTAACCAACTTTTGGACAAAGCAACTATGGGAATAGAAGAATATAAAGTTATAGAATTGAAGAAAATGTTAAATCAAATATATGATAATATAAAGTAATTATTTTTTTGTAATTATAGTTGTCTTGACAACTATAATTACAACTATTGTGATGATTGTTATCTGTGCAATTTATTACGGTATTTTATTCTGATTTAAGACTGTAGTTAAATTATAAGGGGGAATGCTTATTTAAGTAACCTACAGCAAGATGGATGATTGACTGGTGTGGGTGCTAATCAAGTTGCAAATAATTATGGAAGAAGGTGAGAAATGATGCCAGTAATTACCCTTGACGGCCCTAAAATTTCTAAAGAACAAAAGGCCAAACTTGTAAAAGAATTTGTTACAAAGGCAAGTGAAATACTTAATATTCCTCAACAGAATTTTGTAACTTTAATTAAAGAGAATGATTTTGATAACATAGGTACCGGAACGAAACTACTATCAGACAGAGTCGAGTAAGCCATACAGCAAAGTGCTAATATGACCAACCTGTACACCAATATCCAATGCAAAACCAAGTGATATTCGTGGAAACACGTTAAATTACAAATCGGATTGGAGTGGAAAATATGGAAAGCTATTTAATCAAAGAATTGAACTTGCGTTATGAACCGGTAGCTGTTTTATTTAGCAATGAGAAGCCTGAAGGAGCACTTCAGAGTAAGGAAGGTCATTGGAGTTGCATAATTCCGTTATTTATTGCGGCGGCAAAAGGTAAAACGGCAGTTTTTGAACGTAAAACAACAGTCTGTCCTGGCGGAAAGGTAGGCTTAGGGTTTGGTCAGTATCCTAATCCGCTACCACAGTTTCCAGGTGGAATTGAGCATTTTCTATCAACTGGTAAAGGTGAAATTGAAGGAGAGGGTTATATAAAAGACCCGGAGTTAGGTAAAGATTTTGTTGAATGCCTGCCAATAACTGATATTCCTTATCAGTACGTAATTTTTAGACCGATGTCACAAATTGATACTACCAAAGAAAAGCCTGAGCTAATTGTATTTTATGTCAATAACGACCAGTTATCAGCACTTACAGTACTTGCTAATTATTACAGATCGGGAAATGAAAACGTTATGATACCTCAAAGTTCAGGATGTCAGTCTATTTTTCTCCTTCCTTACGCTGAAGCTCAAAAGGAAAATCCAAGAGCAGTAGTAGGTTTGACCGATATTACAGTACGGCCCATGGTTGATCCTGACATGCTGTCGTTTTCTGTGCCATATGCAATGTTTTTAGAAATGGAAAAAAACGTTGCAGGAAGTTTCATGGAAAAGCATTTGTGGCATAAGCTAGTGGCTAGAATGAAAAAATAGTACAACCTTTGAGACGTAATTTCATAAGGCTTAGTTAAAATACGAGTAGATCTGAATGGAGTAAAAGCGGTTATCTGTTTAAGGTTGCGGTGTAATACAAACAACGCCATTCCAAATTGGAATGGCGTTTTACAGCTAGGATGCCGGATTAACAATATTAAGTGAGGGTTTGATTATGATTCTCATAACTGGAGCCAACGGGCAAACTGGTCGAGCAATAATTTGGGCTTTATTATCTAAAGGAGAGGAAGTTCGGGCTTATGTTCATAAAGCTGAATATATCCAGGAACTTAAATCCTTGGGGGTAAAGGAAGTGGTTACGGGAGACATGATGGATCAAGAGGCAACGAATGAAGCATTTAAAGGAATTCGAGCCGCATATCACATTTGTTCTGCCGTGAATCCTGATGAAGTTCAGATAGGACAAATAGCAATAAACGCCGCTCGTTCCGCCCAAATAGAACATTTTGTGTACCATTCGGTGCTTCATTCCGTACTTCGGGACTTACCACATCATCAGAAAAAACTTATGGTAGAGGAAATAGTGGTAAATTCAGGTATACCATACACCATTATTCAGCCTGCAGCATTCATGCAGAATATACTTCAAGGTTGGAAGTTGCTTAGCGATGAAGGTGTATTTGAGCAGAGATTTTTTACGTCAGAAAAAACACGCATTTGTATGGTTGACTTAGAAGATTTGGCAGAAGCTGTTTCTATAATTCTCACTAAGCCAGGTCATGCGGGTGCCACTTATGAAATATGTGGCCCTGAAAATTTATCTTTGGCTGATATGTTAGCCGCATTTAAACAGAATTTCGGACGTGAAGTCCAAGCTCAAACAACTCCAGTTGAACTGTGGGCGGCACAAATGAAAAAGCATGGTTTAGGAGACTACCAAATTAATACACTATTAACGATGTTTCATCATTATAATGAACATGGATTTGCTGGTAATCCAAATGTTCTGACATGGATACTAGGCCGAAGACCAAATGATTTTATATCCTTTATTCATAGGACAATGCAAAGCAAAAGATAAGTGCGGTAAAATAAAGCGAAAGGTTCGGAGGTAGTCGGACGGACAGACATACTTTGGAAACAGGCTCAAACTGAGTCTGTTTTTTCGGTTGTGGTGATTTAGTTAGGTCTTGGACTGGCAGAGGCGTAGATCTATTTACAATTTTCCATGCTGTTCCTTTTTTGATTATTAAGTTTAAGTTGTTCTTCGCCCCATAGATACATTTGATGCAAGGCAGGAAATAATGTTTTTCCTCTTTCTGTTACAGAATATTCAACTTTGGGAGGTATGGTTTCATATTGTTTTCGCGTAACAAGGTTATGAGACTCCAATTCTTGTAAAGACTTTGTAAGCATCATATTAGTTATGCCGCTGATTGCTCGTTTCAATTCATTATATCTAACGGGCTGATTTTTAATTAAATAGTAGAGGATGGGTATTTTCCATTTTTGCCCCAAAATATCAAGGGCGTAGATAATAGGACACTGTATTTCATATATGTTCTCCTGTGGAAAGGGTTTGTCAGGAAGATGCTTATTCATAATTACAACTCCTCCATTTTATGGTATATTTTGTATGCTCGCACAGAAAAAACTGCGTACTTGTTCATTTTTTTGCTCTGATGATATATTGATTATAGCAAGAAAAACTGTAAATGGAAATATGCAGAAAGGGGTTCTAAGATGCTTAACTTTGATTTTTATAATCCAACACGCATTATTTTTGGTAAGGATAGGCTGGAAACCATTGATGCGTTTGTTCCGGCCGAAGCCGCAGTTTTAATAACCTACGGTGGTGGCAGCGCTAAAAGAAGCGGTCTTATCGACAAGGTTAAAGCTGTACTGAGGGACAGGAAAGTTTATGAATTCGGCGGCATAGAGTCCAATCCACGCTACGAAACATTGCTAAAAGCCGTAGAAGTTGTACGCACAGAGAGTATCGATTTCATACTTGCGGTTGGCGGGGGTTCCGTTATTGACGGGACAAAATTCATATCCCTGGCAGCATCCTACGCGGGGGAAGCCAGTGACCTGTTCAAATTCGGCTTTATGCTTGTACCCTTAGATGTAGTAGGAAAAGCCGTTCCATTTGGTACCGTGCTTACTATACCTGCTACCGGTTCAGAAGTGAATTTTGCCGCTGTAATCAGCTATGGGCATGGAAAATATCTTGTTAACAGTGAGCTCATTTTCCCTAAATTTTCAATACTGGATCCGGTCATTACCTTTACCCTGCCCAAGATTCAGGTGGCCAATGGCGTAGTTGATGCCTTTGTACATACAATTGAGCAGTATCTTACCTTCCCTGCAGACGCCAGGGTGCAGGACCGGATGGCGGAAGGCATTTTGCAGACCTTGATTGAAATCGGCGCCGCCACTGTTGCTGAACCTGAAAATTACGATGTACGGGCCAATCATGTTTGGGCTGCCACTACGGCAATGATGGGAGTAATCGGCGCAGGGGTACCCCAGGATTGGACGAGTCATATGATCGGTCACGAGCTAACCGCGCTCTTTGGCATTGATCATGGACAGACGCTGGCCATCGTCCTGCCGTCACTCCTAACGGAGCGGCGCCAACAAAAACGCGCTAAACTTCTGCAGTATGCCGAACGGGTATGGCATATCGAAAGCGGCAGCGAAGATGAAAAAATTGACTTGGCCATCGCAAAAACCAGAGACTTCTTTGAAAGCCTTGGCGTAAAGACCCGCCTATCAGAGTATGGCGTCGGCGCTGATAAAATACCGGTTGTTGTTGAGCAACTCAAGGCTCATGGGCTGACAGCCCTTTCGGAGACCGGGGATTTGACCTTGGATATAAGCCGGAAGATTCTTGAAGGGGCTATGTAATACGCTAAGGGTTGCTGTTCACCGCTATGGATAGGCTTTATGCCTTCCCAGCATTCAAGCGAAATAAGAAACATGAAAAATGAGGAGAGATGAAAAATGGAAATCAAGAAAGAAAACCTAAACGTATTATTTGTAGTGACAAGTTGTAACGTAAAAGGTAATACTGGTATTCCGACAGGCTTTAATCTAAGTGAAGTTACACATCCATTGGAAAAACTAGAAGCAAATGGCATTGCTGTTGATATTGCTTCAATAAATGGCGGAGCAGCTCCATTAGACGGTTTAGAGGATTTCAATGATCCAATCAATGCAAAGTATTGGGCAGATGCAGAGTTTCGTTCCAAAATAGCAAATACGCTAAAATTAGATGCTGTAAATGCAGAAAAATATGACGCCATTTTCTTTGCGGGTGGTCATGGCGCCATGTGGGATTTTCCTGAAAGCCCTGCAGTATTAAAAATAGTACCACAGTTTTACGAAGCAGGAAAAATTGTCTCGGCAGTATGCCATGGGCCGGCAGCTTTGGTAAATGTAAAACTAAGTAATGGCTCATATTTGGTTTCAGGTAAAAATGTGGCAGCCTTTACTAATGCTGAGGAGGAAGCTGTCCAGTCCACAAACATTGTACCGTTCCTCCTGGCCACCACCCTGAATGAGCGTGGCGCCATCCATCATCCGGCTGCTGACTGGAGCGCCAAAGTGGTGGTGGACGGACGGCTAGTGACCGGACAGAATCCAGCGTCAGGCGGCGGCGTGGGAGAGGCTTTGGTTAAGTTATTAAAAGGCTAACCCCGCTTGCTAAGTATGCAATCTATCATGGGCTCTTATTTTTTAAGCCCTTATGTGCTTAGAATTGTAAGATAAACAGAAAATGATAGGGAAAGGAGGAATAACAATGCCGTTTATTCAAATTGACGCGGTCCAACCGACCTTGGAACAGAAAGAACAGCTTATTGCTGGATTCACAAAAGTAGCTAGTGAAACCCTGGGTATTGATGCTGCCCATTTCTATGTATTAGTCAAAGAAAATAGCACGGATAACTGGGGTGTAGGCGGTCAAACGCTTACTAAACTTTTCGCGAAGAATGCCAAGTAAGTGACTTTTTCCAAGAGGCTTTGTTGAGGAGACCGGTGCATCGTGTTGGCGTTAACATGGACGCTGGCACGATGCAACCGGTCGCTCACTGTGGACGGTCCGAACTTCAGACCCGGGATTGTGGGGGATTTGATGATCGGACCGTAACTTTCGAAAATAACAGAGTTCATCCAAAACGTCCATATGGTTGTAACTTTATAGAACGTAAAGGAGAAACGATTATGATAAAGGCAGTTTCATTCCAAAACAAAGATTTAAAATTAGCGGGGCACCTTCACTTGCCGGAAAACTTCAGAGAAGACCAAAAATATCCAGCGCTTGTGGGTATTCATCCCGCTGGCGGGGTTAAAGAGCAAGTTATCGGTCTCTATGCTAAAAGATTAGCTGCACACGGATTCATTTCGCTGGTCTATGATTCTTCCTACCAAGGAGAGAGTGAAGGCGAACCACGTCTCCTCGAAGACCCAACGACCAGAGTGGAAGATGCGCGCTGTGCCGCAGATTATATGACTACACTTCCATTTGTTGACTCGGCAAGGATGGGTGTATTTGGTGTTTGTGCCGGGGGTGGTTACGCAATCAGTGTTGCACAGACAGAGCGCCGGTTTAAAGCAGTTGCTGTCGTCAGCGCGGCTCCTATGGGCGAGGGATATAGGAGCTTTTTGGGCAAGGAGATTCCGCCATCTGAACATATCAAGACCTTGGAAATGGTCGCCCGGCAACGTACCGTAGAGGCAAACGGGGGAAGCCTACTGTACGCTCCGTTTGTCCCGGAAAAGTTTGAAGATATCGATGATAACACCCCTGATCTATTGCGAGAAGGGTATGAGTATTATAGGACGCAAAGGGGCCAACACCCTAACGCTAAGGGGCGTTTTCTATTCACCAGCATGGATAGGCTCTATGCATACTCAGCCTTCGATCACATTTCTGACTTCTTAACCCAGCCATTGCTGCTTATTGCCGGCAGTAATGCTGATACAAAGATTTTTAGCGAGCAGGCCTACTCACTTTCTAAAGGACCGAAAGAGTTGTTTGTTGTAGACGGGGCAACGCATATTGCTATGTACGATGTTCCCGAATACGTGAATCAGGCTGTACCCAAGTTAGCCGGTTTTTTTGGCGAGCATCTTTAACATGAGGGAAGATTAGAAACCATTCGGTACACAAATGGAAGGGAGGGGTTATGATGCCCTTTATTCAAATTGAAACGGGTAAAGCGGATAACGAGCAGAAGGAAAAGCTTATTGCGGGATTTACAAAAGTGGCCAGTGAGACGCTGGGCATTGATGCCGCGTATTTTTACGTATTGGTAAGAGAAAATGATGTGGATAACTGGGGTGTAGGCGGCGAACCAGTCATGAAATTTATGCAAAAAAATGCTAAAGGCTAATTTTATAAATCTTAATTGATTGAAGTTTTAGGGAGGACTCTATATGTCAAAAAATATACTGGTATTAACAGGAAGCCCCAGGAAAGGCGGCAACAGCGATCGGTTGGCGGATGCATTTATTACCGGCGCTCAGCAGGCTGGACACACAGTTATAAAATATGCAACTGCAGATAAACAATTTAAGGGGTGCAGGGCTTGTCAGACTTGTTTTAGCAGGGGCACCGCCTGCTCTTTTGCGGATGATTTTAATGAACTTGCTCCGCTTGTGGAGCAAGCCGATATGCTTGTGCTGGCAACGCCGATATACTGGTTTACGTTTCCGGCACAGCTTAAAGCTGCCCTTGATAAATTCTTTTCGTTTTTAATTGGGCAAAAGACACTGAATATAAAAGACAGTGCGCTTCTAGCTTGCGCAGGGAATCCAAGAGAAGACA
The DNA here is from genome assembly GCA_023434855.1 of Bacillota bacterium. The sequence goes on from JAEYSJ010000370.1 coordinate 15,172, forward strand.
GCTTTGATGGTCTTGTTTCGTCCTATAAGCTAAGTGCCGGCCATATGGGCTGGAAGGATAACGGTATCATCCTTGTGCCGGGTCTTATGGCCAAAGATGATATCTTAAAAACTGATGGGCTTAAGAGAGCCGAAGAATTAGGGAAAAGCATACTATGAAAAATTCAAACCGAGAAATCCTAGAGTGTCAAGGACTTCTCGGTTTTTACTAAACTTGCTTTAGCCTGGGAAAGAGGGCCAAGGCATTATCATGGAAGATGGCGCGCTGCAGTTCAGCGGTTAATAGCCCGGTGGTCAAGAGCTGCTGTTTTTGATTGACGCAGAGGGCTTCAAAGGCGTATGGCCAATCGCTTCCAAACAGTAGATGATCTGGATCAGTCATCTGAAGCAGTGCTTGAAGTTGGAGCGGTACTGGAAATCCTGCCAAATCATAATATATCTGGTGTAAAGACTCCCGCACATCGGGAAGGACTCCGGTTTTCGGCTTCAGAATTTTTTTTAAGCCGTCGAGCCGGTCAGTCAAAGATGGCAGAAAAGCTCCTGCATGCGGAATTACCAGTTTGATGTCCGGGTAGCGCTGGAGGGTGCCGTTTAAAATTAGATTGGTAACGGTTCTGGTTGTATCTATTAGATACTCAACCACCGGGATAGGGCATCCATCAAGTACATTTGAAGGAACACTGCTTGGCTTCACGGGATGCAGGACCACCACAGCTTTGCGGCGGCTAAGTTCGGCGAAAATAGGGTCCAGCCGTGTATCACCCAGATAGACGCCTAAACTGTTTGTCGGCAGTTTAATTCCGTCGGCGTGTAAAATATCAAAAGCGTATTCCAGTTCTTCTAGCGAATTATCGACATCAGGCAATGGCAATGAAGCTAATAGGCCAAAGCGATTGGGGGAGTGGCTAACAAGCATAGCCCCCTCCTCGTTAACCTTTCGCGCAAGTCGGGCAGCGGCCGGGCTATCGCCAAAATGGAAATGAGGCGCGGCAATGGATAGCATGGCAGTCGCGATATTGAGCCGATCCATCATCGCCAGATGTTCATCAAAGCTCCATTCTGGTATAGGCAGACCGTCGGCCTCAGCATGAGCCTGCCCATGTTCCGATAACACTTGTCTATATGCTGCTGGCACATAATGGGCATGAATGTCAAAACAAGGCATATTGCCGGAGGGGGAACTTTCTTCCGGCAAGAAGTTCTTTTCTGCAGCTAATGCCTTTGACATAAAGAACGATGACAGTCCCAGCATTCCGGAGACAGCAATGCCGCTTTTTATAAATGAGCGCCGGCTGATATCTTCCCGGTTAGCCTTGAGCGTTAAAGCATGGTTGTTCACTAGCAATTCCTCCTATTGTCTTACTTAATTTACTGCGTTTGTAGGATATTTATTTAGATTATATATTCAGAACCTTAAAACTACCTTAAAAGTAAAGACATATTGGCGGTAAAATCCAAGGAGGAAGTTAGATGCGAATCTTACTTATTGAAAATAAGGCGGGCTTGATAGAAGCCCTATCATTTCATTTGAAAAAAGCGCAATATCTGGTGGATATTGCTTTTGATGGTCAGTCGGGTCTGGAAATGGCTGAGTCGAAGGTATTTGATCTGATTATTCTTGATTGTGAACTTTCCGGCATGGCAGGAGTAGCGGTATTAAGAGAACTTCGTTCCCATAAAATAACGACCCCGGTAATTTTCCTCACCGCCCAAGAGAGCGTAAACAGCCGGATCGAAGGCTTGGATGCCGGAGCAGACGACTGTCTGGGGAAACCTTTTGCGAATGAAGAATTGCTGGCCAGGATTCGAGCCATATTACGGCGTCCAAAACCGCTTTTAGGTGAAAAGCTGATGGCCGGCTCGCTATTCCTCGACCCGCAGCGCTGCGAAATATATTGTGAAGACGTTACAATTAAGCTAACGTTTAAGGAAGCTCAACTGTTGGAATTATTAATGAGAAACCGTAACGTCGTCTTGACCAAGGAACGAATTTTTGAAAGAATTTGGGGTTTTGCCTCAGAGGTCGAATTGAGTATTGTCGAAACCTACATTTGTTATCTGCGCCGCAAGATAGCTAGCTTGAACAGCCGGGTAAGTATTGGCACAGTTCGGGGCATAGGCTATTGCCTGGAGAGCGGTTAACATGGCTTGAATAATCTAAGCCCAATCTACTAAGTTTCGAGGCGTATTGTGAGACGGCCAATTGCTTTAGTGAGACTAATTTACTTAATAGAAGAAAGGTGAGAAATGAGCCCGAAATTTGATTATGAAAGTTCTGGGAAAAAGTATGAAGTGACACCAATTGAGCTTTTTTTTGACTTGATCTATGCTTTTGCGGTGTCTCAATTAACTCAGTATCTGTTATCGGATCTGTCGTGGCAAGGTATGTTTAGGACGCTAGTAATGCTCATTGCTATCTATATGGTGTGGGCCTACACAAGTTGGGCCGCTACAATGATTAGAGCGGATCAATCAGCGACCCGCTGGATGATTCTGCTGGTCATGTTTGTTGGTTTTTTTATGAATACCTCGGTGGTATGGGCTTTTTCGGATTCCGGATGGTTATTTGTCGCTGCTTTTTTGGTAATTCAATTGGGGCGTACGTGCTGGACAATCGTACACTCCCCTGACGACCTGTTTCGTGACCATTTTTGGCGAGTATTTGTTTGGCAAGCAATAACGGCTCCCATTTGGATAGCTGGAGCCTGTGTAACCAGCGATTTCCGCATTATGTTATGGTTAGTCGCTGCGGGTATCGACTTATTAGGAACTTGGCTTGCACACCCAATTCCGGGACGCCGGCTTTTTTCCGAGGACGTTGATTTTGACGCCGACCACTTGTTGGAACGGTGCAGAATGTTTCGGCTAATTGCTATCGGTGAAATGGTCTTTACTTTAGGGGCTGCAATTACAGGAGCTCAGCTGAACTACATGACGGTAGTTCTGGGGATTGTAACAATGGCTGAGATTGTTTCGCTTTGGGCACTAACATTTGGACGTTTTTATGGTCTGGTCATTGAACACCTGGAAAAAACGAGAGATCCTATTCGTACTAGTCGTTATGCTATAAATGCCCTTGCGGTAATACTTTTTGGTCTGGTAGCGGTTTCAGCGGCAAATCAGCAAATAATTTTGCATCCCTATGAGGCGCCATCCCCAGTACTTAGTTTTCTCTTAGGAGGAGGCCCAATTCTATTTTTGGTTGCTCAGGGTTGGTATTTGACAGCAGTGCCGAATGTCAGACCACGTCTTTATGTTATTTGTGGTATTTTATTGCTATTTGCAAGTAGCGTATCGTGCTTATTCCCAGCATGGATCACACTTATTATTATCGGACTGATTTTTACAGTACTTGCAATACTTGATTCTCGGTAAAAACTGATGGTTGTTTAATAAATAAGGCGCCAATTGAAGTTAACTCTAAGTATATCGGGAGGTGAAATTGTATGATGATCAAAGAAGTAAGTGGAAAATTTGATATTCCACAGGATACACTCCGCTATTATGAACGCATCGGACTGATTCCTCATGTGAACCGTAATAAAAGCGGAAGCAGGGATTATACGGAAGCGGACTGTAACTGGGTCGAATTTATCAAATGCATGCGGGGCGCAGGTCTGCCGATCGAAGTTTTAATCGAGTATGTCGGGCTGTTTCAACAAGGCGATGAAACCATTGATTCAAGAAAAGAACTATTAATCGAGCAGCGTAAGCAACTCATAATAAGAATGGAAGATATGAAGAATACGTTAGAACGTCTGGATTATAAAATTGCAAGCTATGAAAAAACAATAGTTGAAGCGGAAAAAAAGCTGAGAAGACCCGAAAATTACTGTGGCGTATAAAGTAATATACGAAAAAATAGCAAGTTACACAGTGTATTTTAAATTGTACCTTGTAACTTGTACTAATAAGATATCGGAGAATTGCATGAAAAGATGGGGAAGAAAAATGTTATTGGCCTTATTAATAAGCTTTGTCATATTGGCTGTCGGTATAGGTCTTTATATACAGCAGCCTAAGTTCGGAACATTGCCTAAAGGCGTCCGTCTTGAAAGAATCCAAAATTCACCTAATTACGTGGACGGGCAATTTAAGAATCTGGTTCCCACACCCCAATTTAGCGAAGGAAACGACCTTGTTTCTGTTTGGTGGTATTTTCTCTTTGCAAAAACAGAAAGGTTGGTTCCGACAGCTCCCATACCTACAGTTAAAACGGATTTGAAGACTTTTGATAAAGGTAGGGATGTAGTCGTTTGGCTTGGACATTCTTCGTACTTTTTGCAGCTTGGAGGCAAAAGGATTTTGATTGATCCGGTGTTTAGTGATTATGCGGCGCCTGTTTCTTTCACAAACAAGGCTTTTGCCGGAGCCAATCCATATACAGCGGAAGATATGCCGGAAATCGATTATTTGCTCATTTCCCACGATCATTGGGATCACCTGGATTATCCCACTGTTATTGCCCTGAAACCCAAGGTCAATAATGTGATCTGCGGTTTGGGCGTAGGAGCGTATTTCGAAGACTGGGGTTTTGATACGAACCTTATCCATGAGGTCGACTGGTTTGAGAAATTGAAGTTTGAGGATGGCCTTACCGTCCATGTATTGCCGGCACGCCATTTTTCCGGCCGCATGTTCACCGGGAACAAAACTTTATGGGTTGGATTCGCCCTAGTGACGCGTGAACGTAGGGTGTTCTACAGTGGCGATGGCGGCTATGGGCCGCATTTCAGGCAGATCGGCGAAATGATGAATGGGTTTGATCTTGTAATAATGGAAAACGGTCAGTATGACAAAAACTGGCCGTATATCCACATGGTGCCGGAAGAAGTGGCGCTGGCTGCTGAAGAACTGAAGGCAAAGGCGTTGTTGCCAGGGCATGCGGGTAAATTCGCGATTGCCAATCATCCGTGGGATGAACCATTCAAACGGATAACCCAAGCTAGCCTGAACAAGGAGTACAGGCTTTTGACCCCGATAATCGGCGAGCCGGTGGAACTTGATAATCAGCAGCAGTTCTTTTCCCGCTGGTGGGAAAATGTCAGATAGCAGAGAATAGGAAATTAGGCTCGGAAGACCTAGGCGGGACTCCTTGCGTTCGACAATATCGTGGCGCTGGTCGGCAGGCATCTGATAAATCAGAAGGTTTCCGCAATAGGCGGAATTGATGGAGTATGATTTTTAGTAGTTAGGTGGGGATTTGCAAATGAAACAGATAAATATTAAGAAATGCGTAGTGACAGTTTTGGGAGGGCTTTTGATGACTGGATCATTCGTGCATGCACAATCAATACAAACACCTGATGGTAAAATGCCATTGGTTCATTGGGCAGTAGTAGAGTCTACTGAGGGAAAAATGCCGGAAATATTGTCTATGGGGGCTAAAGATGTAGCGCCAACAACGGCTAAGGAAAAAGGTACATATGCGCTTTACGGTGGAGTTGATAAGGAAAATCCTAATTTGCTTCGCATTCTTGAAATCTATGAAGATGAAAATGCCTATGAGATTCATCGTTCCAGCGCCGGATTTAAGCAGTATCAGGCAGAACGGGCCGATATTGTTTCTAATATCATGATTTTCGAGGCAGTGCCGATTGTCCTTGAGCAGAAGGCTGCTGGGACAGGGGGTGCCGTCTACATGAATTTGATTACAGTTAAGAGTGATAAACTAGAGTCATATAAAGCGTTGATAACAAAAGAAATGCAACGGGCAGTGAAGGAAGATGAAGGTGTTTTAGGGCTTTTTGCTACTGCCGAAAAGGAACATCCTGAGAGAATCCATACGATGGGAATTTATACAAATCCGGCAGCGTATGAACGCTATATTTCTTCCGAAAATTATAGAAATTTCCGTGAGGCCGTGGAACCTATGACGAATACGCATCTTTCTGTAGAAAACCTGCCGACGAAAATAGTATTGAGCAGTAAAGGCCTGAATTAATTTGTGTGCAGCCATGGTGTAAGGGGGATAAAAGATGGATTATCTAAAGTTGGGCAATTCGGATTTACAGGTATCTTGTATCTGCCTTGGGTGTATGGGATTTGGTGATGCACAACGTGGACAGCATAGCTGGACCTTGGATGAAGAACATTCAAGAGAAGTCATCAAGCATGCGTTGGAACTTGGGGTGAACTTCTTTGATACGGCTATTGGCTATCAGAGTGGGACCAGTGAGCAGTATGTAGGCCGCGCGCTCAGGGATTTTTCAGCGCGTGACAAGGTGATAGTGGCGACAAAGTTCCTGCCGCGCAGCCAGAAGGAGATTGCTGATAGAGTAACTGGTCAGCAGCACATTGCGCAGATGATTGATAAGAGCCTGCAGAACCTTGGTATGGATTATGTGGATCTCTACATATATCACATGTGGGATTACAATACACCGCTGGAAGATTTGCTGGAAGGTCTTAATAATGCTGTAAAAGCAGGAAAAGTTCGTTATATTGGTATAGCCAACTGCTTTGCCTGGCAGTTGGCTGAGGCTAATGCTCTGGCAGAGCGTAAGGGCTGGGTGAAATTTGTTTCCGTGCAGAATCATTATAATATGATTTTCCGCGAGGAAGAGCGGGAAATGGCATCATATTGCCAGGTGAAAAATATTGCAATGACCCCGTACAGTTCGTTGGCTAGCGGTCGGTTGTCCCGTCGTCCTAGTGAAACCTCGAAACGCTTGCGGGAGGATAGTTATGCAAAATTCAAATACGATGCGGCAGTTGATCAGGATGAAACAGTGATTTGCCGAGTTATGGAACTGGCCGATCGTCACGGTGTTTCCATGACAGAAATATCTATTGCATGGCTTTTAACTAAGGTTACTTCTCCAATTGTTGGTGCGACTAAGGTTCATCATGTAGATACGACTGTTAAAGCGGTTGGTTTAAGGCTTGCGAAAGAGGAGATTTTTTACTTGGAAGAGTCGTATATTCCGCATACATTAGTAGGTGTAATGGCACAGAACAAGCCGGAAACCAGTAATGAGAAGAAAGTTTGGTCTATTGGAGATCAAACAATTTGATCATACTGAAAATATTATAGAAACTTGCTATATTGAGAGCAATTAGGTAATTTCCGAGAAGTCTTATTTCCTAGAAGAGAGTATGTAATATAGCTAAGGATGAAAAGAACAGGCTCAACTCTCAACTTGAGCCTGTTCCTTCTTATTGCACTCTTTAAACTTCGATTAGATTATATTCCCGGCTGCCCATACCCAATGTGTTCATATATTCAAGCTGATGCAGGCCGCTACGAGATTCAATGCGTTCGACGATATCACGGCGTTGAACGGCAGGCATCTGATAAATCATGTCTACACCAGCCTGGTCAGCCGCCAGAATATCTATCGAGCCAAGAATACCAATGTCATTACATGTTGGTTTAGCAGCATGAGCATCGCAGTCACAGTCCACAGAGATATTTTTCAAAACGTTAATATAAGCAATATGACCTTTGAAGTGCTCAGTTGTGGCCTTGCCGGATTCCACCATTCGTTCATGGAATCCGTTGCCTCCCAGCCAGCCTTCCCCATGAATCATTCTTTTACCGACTTTACCGGAAGCCATGCCGATGCCGATGTTCTTTAAAGAACCGCCGAAACCGCCCATTGCATGGCCTTTAAAATGCGTATAAACCAGCAAGGAATCGTATTTCAACACATGTTTTCCTACCGCGATTTCCCACAGATGAATTCCTCGTTCAAAAGGATATGGACCTGTAAAATTATCTAATTGTTTATCGAAAAATTCTTTCGCGCCTGTCGGCAGCATAACATCTCCGTCCTCGTCCAGAATGTCGACTGGACAAAAGTCAAAACCATTGATTTTAATCGTTTCGCGATGTGTATTTGTTTCACGGCGCGGACTTTCATACATTACGTTGCATTCAACGATAGAGCTATTTGGAATTCTGCTTTGCAAGTTTTTAATGTACTCAATAGGCAGGAGATTTGGCCCGTGGGGCTCGCCAGTGTGTAATTTGATCCCGACTTTACCGGTAATCCCATTGTTGATCTTTTCATAAATCTTTTGTACGCCTTCCGGACTTAAATCCCTAGTAAAATATACAACAGGCTTGCTGGGATCATACTGTGAAACGGCATGTGATCCATCCCATGTCACCTGTGTCTGGCTGCTTTCCTGGGCATGCGCAGGCACCTGAAAAAACGTAGGAATTGCCGCCGCCATTGCCATCGTGCTGCCGGCTGCTTTCAAAAAATCGCGCCTGGAATAATCCTTGGCCTTGTTCTCTCCATGATTATCCGATGATGCCATTTTCTTCATACTCCTTTTGTGTTATATTTCGGTTTGATTGCCTATCAGCAATAGCTATAGGACGATTAATTCATAATCGCGGTTACCCATACCAATTTTTTCTCCGTATTGAAGCTGGATAGTACCGTCAACATGGGAACGCAAACCATGAAATTTGTCCGCACCTGCCTCGCAGTTGCTCGAAAGAAGAGAATCAGAGAAGCCAAGCTGTTTATTTACTAGATCGTAGCTTGCCTGATCAATAGCAATAGGATCGGTGGACGCCAAAAATCCAATGTCGGGAACGATCGGTGCGTCGCTCCATGGCACGCAATCACAATCGGGCGTGATATTTAATAGAAAGTTGATGTAACCAATACGTTTTTCGTGCGCCTTGGCAACCCCATATCCATATTCGATCATTCGTTCGTGAAATGCTGATAGATCTGTTGCCCAGTCCATTCCATTGGCCTTTACAGGACAAATTGTTAAACACTCGCCGCATCCAATGCATTTATCCGCAGTGACCCCTGCCTTTTTATCACTCATAACAATCGCCTGCTCCGGACAAACTGTACTACATTTACTGCAGCCAACGCATTTTTTTTGATCAACTATAATCTTAAGTGCATGTTGCTCTTTTTTCCCAATTGCCGGTGCTCCACCCATAGCAAGGTTTTTTATTGCCCCGCCGAAGCCTGCCATTTCATGCCCTTTAAAGTGAGATAATACGATTATGCTGTCCGCATTAACAATGTCTGTAGCCAGTTTCACCTTATCAAAGTGTTTTTTATCAATCTGCACTTCCGTAACATTTTCACTGCGTAATCCATCGGCTATGATAAGGGGTGCCCCTGTAACCGTATAATCAAAACCATGTTCCAATGCAGTCAGTAAATGGTCAACCGAATTATGCCGGCTTCCGGAATAAAGGGTATTGGTATCGGTCAGAAAAGGTTTGGCACCCTGTTCCTTTACCTTATCTGCTACCTGACGCACAAAAACGGGACTGATGAAGCCATCGCTGCCGCGTTCGCCGAAGGTCAGCTTTATAGCAGTGAGGTCATTCGGTTCAATAAGTCCATTGAAACCGGCGCGATCAAATAGGTTTCTTATCTTGCTGATTTTATTACTTTTATCTGTTCTTGCTCGCAAATTTGCAAAATATACTTTGCTTGACATGCCTTTTTCCCCCTTTAGTACAAGTTAGTATTGTTTACGTTTATGCTACACCCTTGAGTTAACTCACGGTCAATAGGTTTTATGAAAATTTTGCGCAAAAATTTTTGGGGAATGCGTCCACTCCTAAAAAAATACTTGACTTGGACTTAGCTCCAAGTGATAGACTCAATTTCAAGAAATTTAAAAATGGCCATTGCGGAAGAAAGCAATAGCCATGATAAAAAAAGGAGGTAGTAATGTTTGAACAAAAAAATCATGTTCCTTTTGGTGGGGATTATTTTTTCATTATGTAGCTATACTAACATTTCGGAGGCGGAGAATATGAAAAATGAAAACCAAGTCTTAAATGCGAAACAAGAAAACATCGTTACCATTGCGGCATTTACAGCCAAAGGTGACTTGCCGCAATTAAAAGATGCACTGAATGAAGGGCTGGCGGCCGGGTTGACTGTTAATGAAATCAAGGAAGTGCTCGTACAGATGTATGCCTATACGGGATTCCCCCGCAGTTTAAACGGAATCAGTACCTTCATGAGCGTCATGGAAGAGCGGAAAGCGAAAGGCATCAAGGACGAAATCGGTAAGGAGCCCAGTTCCCTGCCTACCGACAAAAACAGAGTCGCGGTTGGAACGGAAATTCAAACAAAACTAGCAGGAGGAAAACCTGTCAGTGGGGCTATTTATACATTTGCCCCAGCTATAGATGAATTTTTGAAAGGACACCTGTTCGGTGACATTTTCGGACGCGACAACCTGGATTTCCAGAGCAGGGAGATAGCAACGATTTCGGCTTTGGCCAGTATGGAGGGCGTCAATCCCCAAATGCAGGCGCATTTTAACATCGGATTCAATACCGGGCTGACGGAGACTCAAATGAGGAGCCTGATATCCGTTCTCGACGCCAGAGTTGGCAAGAAAGAAGCCGATAATGCTAATGAAGTATTAGGAAATGCTTTAAATAGCAGGGCGAAATAAGGTTTGATGAAATAGCATTAGCCTTGGCTGCACTTTGGTGCTGGCCAAGGCTAATGCTATTTTGGAACGTGTAGCGGACAATGTTGTGTATAGGCGGAAAACTTTTTTTGAACTGAAGAAAAAGCTACACAACCCTTCTAAACGAAAAGACCCTCTATAACAAGGGGATAAGACTCATGCTGCATAGGGTCGCTTTTATGAAATTTGCATCTGTGGATGGATTCGTAACTTACAGTATTCCGAGCTTGGACAGCCAAGGCTTGATGCCATTGGGGTTGTTGGCTGTAAGTCCTTGCAATACGGTGGAATTCGGGCAGAGGCTGTTGATGGCTGGCATGCTTTCGGCAACGTCACTGCCGCCGCTGGTGCAGAAGGGTATTACAGTTTTCCCGGAAAGATCATAGGATTCGAGAAAGGGATGAATCGCCATCGGCGCTGTATACCACCAAATTGGATAACCCACAAAAATTATATCGTATCGGCCCATATTTTCTATCTTTGTAGAAAGCTGCGGTCTGGCATTTGGCTCTTTTTCCCGTTTGGCAAGATCGGCGCATTCGTTATAATTCGTTCGGATAAGGAGTCTCAGTTTTGATTTCGATGATGTCGCCACCGACGAACTCGTGAATCTGACTAGCTACTTTCCGTGTATTTCCCATATGGGAAAAATACGCTCTACATCCATCACATATGGGATTACAATACACCGCTGGAAGATTTGTTGGAAGGTCTTAATAATGCTGTAAAAGTAGGAAAAGTTAGGTGTAATGGCACAGAACAAGCAGGAAACCAGTAATGAGAAGAAAGATTGGTTTAAAATTTCCTCCTTTAATATTCATTTATAACATTAACTAATATTTAACTTATGCTTAAGACATCAGGATGAGATATTCCTTTACACATAGCTGTCTCATCCATAGAAGCAGGGTGCCTTATAAAAGGCCCTCTGCTTTTACTGGCGTATAAATGTTTATAAGTCTTAATTTCAAATAATTATTCAAGTAACTTTTTCCCCGTCTGAAATGATTTTGTCATAAGATTTGCATTACTGCTAGATGTTTTAGCATCATTAGCACCAGCAGAAATAATTGTATCCACAACATTGAGACCCATGACATTAAGTACATTAGCATTTGTTTCAAAAGATGTCTTAAAAGCATCAACATCAGGGTTCCCTTGGGAATATACTATAACTGTTTTTTTAATTCCGAATCTCGGTTTGAAACTGGCATCCATTATAGGAAACAGCCTGTCAAATAAGAGTTTGGTCTGAGCAGTTACCTGAAACATATACACAGGTGAACCTATAACAACGGCATCAGCATCCTTTAAATCTGCATACACCGACTGCATATCGTCTTTTATTGCACAGGCCTCCTCTTTCCTACAATAGAAACAGCTTTGGCACGGCTTTATGTTCATATCATTAAGGGTATAAACCTTTGTCTCTGCTCCCGCTTCTTTTGCTCCTCTAACTATTTCCCATATTATGCTTGATGTATTACCATTTTTTCTTGGACTTCCAATAAAAGCTATTACTTTCTTCATTTTTAGCATCCTCTCTTTAATTTGATTTTAGATTTAAAAACTAATATAATACTATAATGATGGATGGATTTGAACAAGTACGCATAATTTTATTATATACTCTCAAAAATAGTACTATTGAGAAAGGAAGAGAACTTTAATGGCAAAGATGCAACCGCCAGAGGGAGATTGTCCAGTAATTGTTGTTCAAAATTTGATTTCAGGCAAATGGAAACTTGTGATTTTATGGAATTTAAGTCAACAAACTAGGAGGTTTAATGAACTTCAAAAGCGGATACCTCAAATATCTCAGGGAATACTTACACAGCAGTTAAGGGAACTTGAACGAGATGGACTTGTTCATCGAGAAGTATACAAGGAAGTTCCTCCAAAAGTTGAATACTCTTTAACGGATATAGGACAAAGTCTTATGCCTGTAATGGGTGTTATTGCTGAATGGGGTAATAGCTATATAAATCGAAAGCTGAAAATCAATAGAGTCTAGAAAATAATTGTTCGGCGGATTTTTAATGACTATATCAGCGGCAAGGGAAACTTTGTTATTGCTAGAGAGTTAGAGATGAGGGTGTGTTAACTGTTACCGGCGGCCAGTGGCATTCGAGCACGATTCTAAACATACTTAAAAATGAAAAATATAAAGGCGATGTCAAGCTACAAAAAACCTATAGCAAGGATCACCTTTCCAAAAAGAAGTGCATCAACTATGGCGAGGTCGATGGAATGAATATAAAAAAGCGAGCAATTTAATAGGATGATCGACGTATTGCAAGGCTGGAAAAATTGATATGATTATCCGTTGTAGGCGGCAATGGCAACTTCTTAGGCGGTATGGTCATCTCTAATAAAAAGACAGTATAAAGCTTATAATAAAGAGAGCTAATGATATTGACAGATAGGAAGATAAAAAATATAATTTAGTTGTGATGATAACTAATTATATAGCGAGTGTTAATAATGAATAATTTTAAACTGGATGACTCACTTGGTTTTATTTTGAATAAAGTAAATGGAAAGCTGAAGAATGAACTTTTTCAGCAATTGAAAGAATATGGGGTAACCCCTGAGCAATGGGCTGTACTAAACCGTCTATGGGAAGAGGATGGTATTACCCCGAAAGAATTAGCTGACCTTACTTTTAAAGACAAACCTAATACCAATCGGATTCTGATTAATCTACAAAAAATGGGGCTAATTGCACGGAAATCCCACCCAACCGATAAGAGAGCATTTCAGATATTTTTAACGGATGCTGGTAAAGATTTGAAAGTGAAACTAATACCAAAAGCTGTCTCATTACTCGAAAAGGCAACAAGAAAAATTGAAGAAAAAAAAGTAAAAGAAATGAAAATATTGTTAAATCAAATTTATAATAATTTGGTTTAATTTATTTTTTATCAATATGGTTGTCATGACAACCAAGAAGGGGGATGAAAAATGAGAAAACTAAATGTTAAAGAGACTGCATGGTTTAAAATATTTCATATACTATTCGTAGGTGCTTGGATTGGTGGGCAAATGTCGCTTATATTAATACAAAATCTAAAATACCAACTAGCTTTGCCTGAGCATCAGTACGGAATATTAGCAGCAATTAAAGCAATTGACGATATAGTCATAGTAGGTGGGGCTATTGGTTGTATGTTAACAGGTCTAGTGTACTCGCTTACGACCCCATGGGGATTTTTTAAGTACCGTTGGATTACTGTCAAATGGATTTCCACTGTTTCTCTAATATTGTTTGGGACCTTTTTTCTCGGTCCATGGCTTAATGAAATGGTTCGTATTTCCGCCAACGAATATGCGTCGGCACTGGCAAATCCACAGTTTTTATATGATGAGAAAATGAATATGACTTGGGGAACAGTTCAGTTTGGGATAAACATTTTCTTGGTGATTATTTCTGTATTGAAGCCTTGGAAACGAATTATAACTCAAAGGACATCTTAAAGCGGACTTTTGAAAAATCTTTGGCTTTTTCAGGTGAAGAAATTAAAAAGGATCGGTAAATGGCAAATAAGTGGAACGCGTGATTGGTTTAAGGAAGAGCAAGACTGCTGGCAATTTAGGTGTTTCTATTGTTTTCTAATTAAAAAGGAGGAACTAACATGTTGCGTTTTATGGAGATGGATGAAAATACGACCCCTCGGGAGCAATTGAAAGAAGAATTAGGTCCGGTAATTCTGATCAATAAGTTTAACGTTAAGCCTGAAGAGGTGGATCTACTTCTTAATGCCTGGGCAACAGATGCCGCCTTTATGAAACAACAACCTGGTTATATATCTACCCAGCTTCATCGAGGAATTGGTAAAAGCTGCGTATTCATTAATTACGCGGTTTGGGAGTCCGTTGAGTCTTTTACGACAGCTTTTAGTAATCCTGAATTTCAGTCTCGGCTTGCTAATTACCCTTCGAGCACAGTAGCATCACCACATCTATTTCGGAAAGTTGCTGTGCCGGGAATCTGTGTAGACTAGCAAGCATTGAAATGGATTTCGGAAGAGCTATCAATGCAGGCAAATAAGAGAGTATTGACATGATTATTGCAGAATTATGGGGAGCGCCAACCCAATGATGTAAAATCCATATAAGATCTCTGTCATTGGCTTTGGGGAAAAGGTTAATCGAATAGCAAATGAGGTGAACTAACATGGAATTTGAACAGGTCTTATATTTACGGCGAACTACACGCAAATATCAGACAATGCAAATTCAGGAATCAGATTTACAAAAAATATTAGATGCCGCGCAGACAGCGCCTTTGGCTGCGGGGGATGATAAAACTACACATATTACAGTTGTGCAGGAACCAACTTTAGTCAATCGTATTCGTGAGGTAACTCAACTGACCTCGCGTAAAACAGGTAATTTATTAGATCCATTTTATGGAGCGCCTACTATTATCTTTTTATCTGCAACAGATTTATCAGAGGACTGTATTGAATATGCCAACGTGGGTTGTGTAATCGAAAATATGATCTTGCAGGCGACTGCGTTGAATCTAGGTAGTACCTATATATGGGGATGCTTAGGAAAATTGCGAAATCATACAGAACTAATGCAAAAAATGGAAATTCCTACTCGATATACAATTCTATCGGCATTAGCGATTGGATATCCTACCATACCATTGGAAAAACGTGAGAAAAAAGTTAAGATTTCAATAAATAGATTGTAGATTCGGATATGGAACAGTCTGAGAAGGTTTGACTATAACATAAGCAAAGCCCGTCTCGACAAAGCGATAGGATGCAATTATATTGACAATCGGTGGGAATGATTAACAAATTGCGCTCAAAATAAAGGGCGGATATACATCGAACAGTCTAAATTGGAAAGAAACCTAATCTAATGTGAGGTGCGATCGATAGATGAATCCATATATACTTTTTTTTTACCAAATAGACCGTTCAAGCCTACCTTATGTTGGCGGCAAAGGGGCCAATCTAGGTGAAATCACTCAGGCCGGCTTTCCCGTACCCGGCGGGTTTTGCGTCACAACTCACGCCTATAAGGACTTCATTGCAACGAGTTCAAAGATGGCTATATTCTTTAATGAACTTGCCACAATCAGTCCAGCCAATATAAATCAACTCAGAGAATTGGGTGACCGTATCCGTATTCACTTGCAGCAATTACCGATACCCGCTTCCGTTAGCGATGCAATTATTCAAGCATGGAGTAAACAAGGAACGGAGTATTCTTACGCGATCCGTTCCAGTGCGACCGCCGAAGATTTACCGAATGCCTCCTTTGCTGGACAGCAGGATACCTATTTAAATATTAAGGGCCGGGAGGAACTGCTGCAACATGTTCGTAAATGCTGGGCATCTTTATTCACGGATCGCGCCATTGCCTACCGGGCCAGAAACGGTTTTGATCATCGTGAGGTGCATCTGTCGGTAGTTGTTCAACAAATGGTTATTCCGGATGTTTCCGGGATTATGTTTACCGCTGATCCAGTAGACGGAAATCGTACGGTTGTTTCTGTTGATGCCAGCTTCGGTTTGGGAGAGGCAATGGTATCCGGGTTGGTATCCGCCGACCTATACAAAGTAAAAGATCATACTATTATTAGTAAAAAAGTATCAGCCAAGAAAATAGCTATTTATTCTTTGCCTGATGGCGGTACAGTCACCAAAGAGCTGCCGCTGGCACAACAAGAAGAGCAAGCCCTAACGGATCAACAAATTATCGAACTTGCCGCCTTGGGAAAGCGAATTGAGCAGTACTATGGTAAACCACAGGATATTGAATTTTGTATGACAAATAGTGAATTTTTTGTCGTTCAGAGCCGCCCTATTACCACGCTATATCCTTTGCCGGACACTCCGCCGCGACCATTACGGGTGCTATTATCATTTGGTCATGTCCAAATGGCAACCGATGCAATGAAGCCGTTAGGTTTGTCGGTACTGAGGATCCTATCTCCTGCCAGTATATTCAAGGAGGCAGGAGGGAGAATTTTTATTGATATTACGGACATTCTTCATTACAAAATAGCGCGTATCGTGTTCCCAAAACTATTGATGAATGCCGATGAAGCTATGAGCCGTGCTGTGGAGACAATCGTAAAACGACCTGAGTTTCTTGCCGAACACTTGTCAATAAATACAAAGTTCTTCGCTCCCATCCGAAGGGTAGTCGCGTCCATTATAAAGAAAGCCTGGATCAACTTTGTACCGGTGATCCAAGACTTGCAATATTTCAGGTAGAAAGCTTCATGCGGGAAAGGATTGATCAGACCAAGCAATCCCTCAACCAGGTACAAGGCGCCGAATGTATAAAAGCAATTCATCAACAACTAGATACTCTACTTCTGGATGTCATAAACAGGATTATACCGTATGTTGCCGCAGGGGTTATTGCCGGTACTCTGCTGAAAAAAATAATTACTCGCAAGTTCAAAGACATCACGGAGATTAACAAGCTAAACAAGTCGCTTCCTGGTAATGTAACCAGCGAAATGGGGCTGGAGCTTGGCGACTTGGCCGATGTACTGCGCGAATTACCCGAGGTTCAGGCGTATCTAAAAGCTGCAAGGGACCAAACCTTTTATGTAGGACTTGACCACGTTCCCGGTGGGAAAACTTTCAGGCAAGCTTTTGAAACCTTCATTGGCAAATATGGCATGAGATGCCCTGGAGAAATTGACCTGACGAATCCCCGCTGGTATGAAGCTCCTAACCAATTAACATCGGCACTCCTCAGCCATATACGAAGTCTAAAATCAGGTGAACACAGACACCGTTTTGCTGAGGGAGAGAAAGAAGCGGAAGCAGCCGCGCAGCATATTTTGGGCGCAGCCGAAGGTTGCTACCTTAAAAGAAAGATTCTTACACGCTTAATTACCGTATTTCGCAACACAGGGGGACTTCGGGAACACCACAAATATTTACTTGTCGCCATAATGAGCGAGTGCAAGAAAACGATTATGGCCGAAGCGGATGTGCTTGTACAAAAAGGAGTATTGGCACAGGCGGAAGATATCTATTATCTGAGTTTAGAAGAAATTACCCAATTATCGAAAAACGATATTGCGGAAAAATTTTCAGAATTGATTGCCAAACGCAAAGAGCAATATCAATGGCACCAGAGCTTAAAGCCACCGCGCGTAATGACAAGCGAAGGGGAAATTGTAGTGATTCCTGCGAACAGAGGACCTGTTCCCGAGGGTACACTTATTGGCAGTCCTGTTTCAGCAGGAGTCGCCGAGGGGATAGCTCGTGTTATTTTCAGACCGGAGAATGCTGTCTTAAATGAAGGCGAAATTCTTGTCGCGCCACATACCGACCCCGGATGGACGCCTTTATTTCCATCCGCAATTGCCATAATTACCGAAGTAGGAGGACTAATGACTCATGGGGCAGTCGTAGCCCGTGAATACGGTATTCCCGCAGTGGTTGGGGTCGATGATGCAACAACACTGATCAAAGATGGACAAAGAATACGGGTGGACGGCGATCAAGGCTATGTAGTACTATTGGACGGTGAAAAGGTCGGTTAGGATTGCGTGCAAAGATTTGGTTTATCGTTTGCTCGGAAAAATAGTTGAACTATGGATAGTAAAAGGCTATTAAATAATTATGTGAGAAGGAGAAAAATGAAAAAAATTGTTGTTCTCAACGGAAGCCCGCACCAACAAGGAAATACAATGAAGTTAGTTAATCACGTAATTAGAGATTTTGAAAATAGCGATGTCAAGGTGAAAGAGTATCAATTGAATAGGATGAACATTAAAGGATGCCAAGGCTGTTATGCTTGCAAAAAAGATGGAACTTGTGTTTTGCAAGATGACATGAAAGCAGTTCTAGGTGATATAAAAAATGCCGATGGAGTTATACTTGCAACACCGGTATATATGGGGCAGATGACGGCGCAATTGAAGATTGCAGTCGATCGTTTTTACTCTTTCTCTAAAATGGATTTTTCCAGTTTCTTGGAGTCAAATAAAAAAGTGCTGCTGGTCATAACACAGGGGAGCCCGGTTCTTTCAGCATTTGGCCAATATTTTGATAGTGTTATGAAAGTGCTCTCTGTCATTGGCTTTGGGGATTCTAATCTTCTTATTGAAGGCGGCGTAGCTGCATCGGGAGAGTTAATAAATCTAAAGGATAAGGCAAATGCTAAGTTAATGATGAAATGGTTAATCGAATAGCAAATAAGGGGAACTAACACAGAACTTTCTCATGTATCGTACTAACTTGTACCAATTATAGGATTCAGGGGAATACGATTTTATTTTGGAATTACTCTGGAGCGTTAGAAAGTATAGGGAAATAGAATCCGCTATATATTTTCGTATTATAGATGTTTCCAGTTTAGAAGTAAGCATTTTGCATACTTCTTTTTTTATATTTTCAAGTAGCGTCAGCCTAGCCTCGGTAAGGTTCATTTTAATTATCCGGCGATCCTGATTATCAAATTTTCTTTAGACAATTCCGATTTTTTGAGGTAATCAATGGATAAGTCAAAGACTCCGGGTGAAAACAAATTTGCACCCTGCTCTGGCGTTTTTCCGTTCTCGCAGTTATCGGCGTGCTTGTAAATAAGTTTACACAAAACTGTAACAAAGTTGTAAACTACTCATGCTATGGTAATGGAATATAACAAACATACAAATATGGAGGTTTTTTTATGAATGTGTATCAGCGTTGTCTATTATTGCTTGGCCCAGTTATTTTAGGAATAGCTTTAAGCCATTCCGTGTTTGCAGCTCCTGTTGAACTCACATTGGATGACAGCATTGCATTGGCCTTAAAAAACAACTACGACATTAAATACGCGAAAGCATCCAGGGAAAAGTCTTATTGGGCCTGGAAAGAAGCGCAGAAGAATAAAGGGGTATCCGTCACTTATACGCATACAGACGAACGTTATAACACGCCGCCTACTTCTTATTCATCTACATATACTTATACGAATGATTTTGACAACCAGCTTGCGCTCACTCTCCCCATTTATTCCGGGGGTAAATTAGAGAGTCAAATTGAGCAGGCCAAGCTTGACCTTACGGTAGCCGATCTTGATATTGAAGCAACCAAACAGCAACTGAGACAGACAATAATTACCGACTACTTTACTGTGTTGGAATACCACAATGAAGTGCAGGTTGATCAGGATACAGTAAAGAACTATGAGGATCATTTAAATTTAGTTAACCAGAAATTTGACCTGGGCATGGTGGCTAAGACAGATATTTTATCAAGCCAGGTCAATTTGGCTAAGGCTCAGGATACCTTAATTAAAGCGCAAAACAACTATAATAACGCTGTAGCTGCGCTGAATAACGCTATTTGTCTGTCGCATGATACTGAGTTAAAGCTGAAGGATGACTTTAAATATGAAAAGTATTCCTCAACGCTGGAGGAATGTCTTCAATATGCGGTAACTCACCGGCCGGAAATAGCACAGTATAAAGCGAAAGTCGCCAGCGCTCAAGACGATGTTAAAATCGCCAAGAGCGGTTATTTACCGACAGTTGATTTAACTGCTGAACAAGATTGGTATGACTCGCATTTGCCTGGCTCCCAAAACAGCAATTGGCTGCTAAAATTGACTACTTCCTGGAACATATTTGATTCCGGTCTGACTGGTGCAAAAATTAAACAGGCACAGCATAATGTGGACATGGTTTCTGATAAGGCGGATCAGGAACATGATTCAATTTTGTTGTCTGTGCGTCAGTACTATTTAAGTATGCACGAAGCGGAAAAGCGGATTGGGACCAACAAAGTATCCGTAGATCAGGCGGAAGAAAATGTCATGATTGAAAAAGCCAAGTATGAAACCGGAGTAGGCACTAATCTTGATCTTCTTGATGCCATTTTGTCCCTTGATTCTGCCAAAAAAGACTATATCCAGGCTTTGTATGACTATAATACCAATAAAGCAGAACTGGAAACAGCAATGGGAGTGTCGGCGAAATAATCATAAATAGGAGGAGCAGCAAATGATCATCAAACCATCCAAGAAACTATATGTCGGACTAATCATATTAATTGGTATGGCTGGATTTGCCGTTATGCGCAGCGGGATTTTCTCAAAATCACAACCTGTCCAGGGTATGCCGCAAGTGGTAGAAGTGAAGGCAATGCAAGTCATCCAGCGTGATACTTCGATCAACTATGAATATGTCGGGAAAGTTACGTCTAAAGATGAAGTGAAAATTATGTCCAAGATTTCAGGCAGTTTGTCCACTAAGCTCTACAGTATAGGCCGGTCCGACATTTGAAGCTGTCGAAGTGTTCTGCGTACTGCTGGAAGATTCTTGTTCTGTTATTTATTGTTCTATTTCAGTTAATTGTTGCTGAAGTTGTTTAATCTCTGTTTCATTCTTTTTTGCGCCTTCTTCTTGCAGTTTTTTAATTTCATTTTCAATCTTTTGTTCCTTAGTTTGCAAAGTTGATAGACTACTATTGGAAGTGCTTGTACCTGTTGATTGAGCGGAACTACCGCTTACAGATGAGATGCTCATGATATTTCACCTCCTTTTCAATAATTATTTTTGTTATCGAAACATGAAGTTTAAATTCTCTTTAGATTTTTGATGAATTTTGCAAGAACTGTTCATTTTTCTGTATATGTTTTACATCTTCTCCCATGATATAAGTATAATTCTGTAACATAAACCGACTTTCCACTTTGTGGGGGAATATGGTATATTGCTCACCGGGCATGGTGAGAAAACATTAGCTTTTTGAGGCTGTCATTTTTCATAATAACACCGTATCACCGGGAATAACAACAAAAGAGGCCTAAACCCTGAGAAAGATAGGGTTTAGGCCTTTTTGGTTTAAACAGACACACGCTGGCAAGAAACCGGTGTGCGATATAAAAACCATTGTTGAATAATCTGGACAAAATTACTTACTACCCAGTACAAACCCAGACCTGATGGAAATCGTATCGTCATATATCCGATAAAAAAGGGCATAACCATTAGCATTAATTTAAGGAATACCATTCTTCTTACAATCTTCTGATTTAAGTATTGACAGAATTTGTGGCAAAAGTGCGGACGAATTTGGATTAAACCTGGAATTTTTCAGGAGGATGCAAAGGGGAAGTTATTATTGACATATGCCAATAACTAGTATAATATAACAATATAATGGACATATGTCAATAACTGACATGGCTGAGATGAACGTGCCTAAAGGAGCATTTAACAGTCAAAAGCGGCTGAGAGTCCTTATCGCTTTTGTTAGAATATGAGGTGAATTTATTATGCCAAGGCCGAGAAAATGGAGAAAAGTATGCAGTCTGCCAGAAAGCAATGAATTTGGCCCCCTTGCCCCCCGGATTCACCAAGAGTATCTTCTGATGATGACTATCGATGAATATGAAGCGATACGCTTGATTGACTTACAAGGTTTTACCCAGGAAGAATGTGCCGAGCAAATGAGAATTGCTCGTACGACCGTTCAACGGATATACAACGATGCCCGGAAGAAACTGGCGGATTCTTTGGTTAACGGAAAAGTGCTAAAGATTGTGGGAGGGGATTATCAGCTTTGTGATGGCCTTGAAAAATCTTGCGGGTGTGGTGGATGCTATAGGCATAGATACGGTGAGGGATTCAGGAAAGAGGAATGATTGAAGCAAGCTTAAAAAATGAAGCAATTAATGAGAGTCTAGAGTTTGTAAATAATAAGGAAAATACGAAGTGAGTTAACTATAAGACATAAATCGTTTGTTATTTGGTCAAACAAAATAATAACAAATATTAAAAAATTATAAAGTGGAAGTCTTGGAATTAAGATAAAAGTAATGATTTAAGGAGGTTAATATGGATAAACAATTATGGGACAAATGCGTACAATTTCACGGGCATGAGTGCCCTGGTCTGGCTATTGGCTTCAAAGCTTGTGAAGCTGCCAAAGAAAAATTGGGTATTAAATTTTCAGCAGATGAAGAAGTAGTGTGCGTTACCGAAAATGACGCCTGTGGCGTGGATGCTATCCAGGTTATCACTGGATGCAGTATGGGTAAGGGGAATCTCCTATACAGAAAAACCGGCAAACAAGCGTTTAGCTTTTTTAACAGAACAACCGGTGAAGGTATCAGGCTGGTACTAAAGCCTTTTGAGGGAGAAATGGACAAGCAAGAGCGTCAGGAACGGATACTGAGTGCACCTGCAACGGAGATATTTGCATGTAAGCGGCCGCACTTTACGGTACCGGAAGAAGCGAGAATATTTACCACTGTCATTTGTGAAGAGTGTGGTGAAGGTGCTCCGGAGCACAAAAT
Organism: Bacillota bacterium; assembly: GCA_023434855.1. Next base: position 37,872 of record JAEYSJ010000370.1, read on the forward strand.
CAGACTGCATGATGGTAAAAAGGTCTGTCTGGATTGCTTTGTTGACTATGACCGGGGATGGTAAATCTAAGGAGGAGAAATATGTTATTAACCGTGCAAAAACGATTGGTTGATTTTCTATTGCCTCACGCGGAAGGAATGACAACAAATGATGTGCGCATTGGGCTGGGGTACACTGCTGTGAAAATTCAAAGTGGTCATGGGGGAGTGGCGTGGACTCCAAATTCATCAGCTCCTTGTTGTACCCATTTTCAAAAAGCCGGGACTCTTGTCGGGCGTCCGGTGAAAGAGTTGCTTAGTATGCTTGGTGATGAGACTTCCGCCTTGGCACGGTCGGTCGGTCTGGCTGCGGCGAATGCTTTGCTTGCTTCTTTGCCAAGACCACCTGTTTTACGTGAAGAAGTTATCTCGACGTTGCAAATTACCGCCGATGATCGGGTAGCTATGGTCGGATATTTCGGCCCGGTAATAACCCAACTACGTAAAATAGGGTGCCGGCTGGAAATCCTAGAATTGAATGCAAAACATACGGATACACTCCCGCCTGAAAAAACCGGTGAAGTTCTGGCCGATTGTACCATAGCCATCATTACCGGGACATCACTAATTAATGGGACTTTCCACGAGGTGATTTCTTTATTGGGACAGCCTCGTGCCGCTGTCTTACTCGGGCCTTCTTCACCTCTATGCGGTGACATTTTCTATGATACGAAGATCACCCATGTCGCAGGAACCCGGGTACGTGATACGGACGCTGTATTGCGCGTTGTATCAGAAGGAGGCGGTACTATGATCATGAAGCCGTATTTGGATTTTGAATCGGTGCTGACAAGACAAGAAAACGTATGAGTAGCAGAAAATAGGAAGCGGTGCTAGCTATTGTCAACAAATTAGCCTTTATGGTAGTACTTCAATACATTTAAATAATGTCGCAGAAATAACACCACTCCAAACTTGATTTTGGGTGGTGTTTTATCTTATTCCGCAATTCAGCATACCACCTATGAACTTCATCAACCGGAAAGCCATGGCGGTATCTTTTTATGGTCAAATGCAACAAGACAATATTTATAAGGGGCTAGTGTGGACGAATACTCTGTTCGAAGTGGAATATATTCTCCGGATCATACTTGCGTTTAATTCTCATAAGTTCCCGATAATTGGTACCATAATATGCACTTGGCCAGTCTTCAAAACAGATGTCCGGCCAATTAACATAAGTTCCGTCCACATATCTTAGCATGGCTTCCCTAAGCTTCTCTACCCAAATGATGTTTGGACATTCCTCATTTGCAGCTTTCCATTGCGTTATATATTGCATAATATAGTTTGCTTCACGGTGAAAATAGGCCGTTCCATCAGGTGGAACCTCGCTGACTGCCCCTCGCAGGCTCTGGAACTGGATCGAATTATCCTTGTTGGGGGAAATCTCCATATAATAAAGCAAGGTATTAATTGCCCTATCAGATAAATTGTGATACACAAAAGCTCCCGTATTTTTGAAACTATGAGGACCCAGGCCTCCGTCAAACTTTAATACTGCTTCAATATAGGGTATTGTCTGAACATTAATTTGGATAGGCCTGCCGGCAGCGGTTAACGGTTTTAGCAGGTATTGCAGCTGGTCTTCATGGCCTAAAAATTCACCGGATGAAGAAATACGGCCATCATTTTTGGTGAATATCTCAAGAATTGACGTTAATCGTTCATCAACAAATGGCGCCCAATCTTGCCATACTTTGATTACTTCTTTGGCATCTGACCAATCCCATGTGATAGTAAAAACAGCAACATTTGCTATGGGATGAACCTTAAAAACAAATGCTGTTATGATTCCAAAGTTGCCGCCGCCACCGCCACGGCAAGCCCATAAAAGGTCAGAATTAATGTACTTGTCAGCGTAGACTATTTCCCCTTGCGCGTTGACCATTTGGAGCGCCAGCAAGTTGTCACAAAGCAGGCCCATTTTTCTTGTAAGCATGCCAAATCCTCCTCCTAGCGCAAGTCCGGCAATACCAACAGTGGGGCACGTTCCTCCCGGGATAGTAACACCCTTACTCCATAGAGCTTTGTAAAGTGGAAGAAGGGTAGCGCCGGCCTGGATGGTTACTATGCTCTTTCTTTCCTCTGGAAAAATTTTAGCCATTTCGCTTACATCTATGACAATTCCATTATTTAATAGTGAAAAGGCTTCATAGCTATGCCCTCCACCGCGGGCACGTATCGGTGCATGGTATTCTCTTGCCCATTTTACCGCATTGATTACGTCCTGTACCTTTTGGCAGAAAACGATAACGCGGGGATACTTTGAGAATTTCGTATTATAATCCATACGGGCATTTTCATAACTTGGATCATCCGGGAAAACAATTCGACCAGTAAGTTCTATATTTGCATTGGCCACTTCAGTACCTCACCTCACTACAACTTCTTTTACTATTATATTAATCTTACATCCGGGAAGTAATTGGTAATCACCAGCAACATACGGTAAACTTTCAAACTGTATGCGGACTGTTCAGGAAAAGTTGATTATACATAATTTTACACAAATGAGAAGGAATGTTAATAAAATAGCGCGAAAAATTATATATATTGTTTTGGTTCAGGGGGAACGTTATGGCTGACAGATTTGACGACTTTAAGGACAGGCAACAGCTTATTGCCAACAAACAAGAGACGGTGGAAACTGTGGTAACAGGAGCGGGAACACAAGGAGGCATGAAAACCATAGCAAGCGAGCAGGAGACGTCATTTTTTACCGTTTCCGCACAGAGCATAAAAGAAGTAATTCATCTAGTGGGAAAGGCACGTGATATTGCCGAACAGCTAACTAAGAATCAGACTCAGAATGGCAGTGAGATTAGCCCTTCTCAAGTGGAAAAAATACATCTTGCCCCATGGGAATATCATGTCGAGACAAATCTTTTTGAATTTGACGACGAATTCTATGCCATTTATGGCACGAACGTGGCTCGGGAAGGACGCTTTATGGTGCCGCAGGTATATGCTAGGGAGTTCGTGCACCCGGATGACGTTTGGATTGTAGAAGCGTCATTAGCCAGAGGATTGTCATGTACCGAACGCTACTTATCTGGTCAACTTGAGCACCGCATTACCCGCCGGGATGGCATAGTGCGTACAATTGTTGTTCAATCAACTGTCATTAGAGACGCCGCCGGTAAAATAATAAAGTGGTTCGGGGCGAACCAGGATATTACCGAGCAAAAGACTATGGAAGAAGCCTTGCGGGCTAGTCGGGAAAAACTTTCTATCGCGGTGGAACTGGCCCGTCTTGGACCATGGGAATTTAATCCTGAGACAAAACTTTTTGAATTTAATGACGAGTTCTACGCCATCTACGGCACGAGCGTGGCACAGGAGGGCCGCTTTATGACTGTAGATGTGTACGCCAGGGAGTTCATGCATCCTGATGATGTGTGGATGTTAGCAGCAGAGCGTGACAAGGCAATTTTGTCCACGGAGCAACACTATCTTAGCCGAGTAGAGCATCGCATCATTCGCCGCGATGGTGAGGTACGCTCAATTAGTGTGCGGGGAACTATCATTAAGGATGCCGCAGGCAAGATCTTAAAGTGGTATGGGGCCAATCAGGATATCACCGAGTATAAGGCTCTGGAAGAATCCCTCCGGGCTAGCAGGGAAAAACTCTCCTTGGCGGTTGAACTAGCCAGATTGGGGCCATGGGAATTTAATCTTGAGACAAATCTTTTTGAATTTGACGACGAGTTCTATGCCATCTATGGCACGAATGCGGCGCGGGAAGGGCGTTTCATGGCTCCGGATGTGTATATTAGGGAATTTGTGCATCCTGATGACGCCTGGTTAGTAGAAACGGAGATCCTCAAGGGAAACGCATCTACGGAAAGCTATCATTTCTGTGAAATTGAGCACCGCATAATCCGTAGGGATGGTGAGGTGCGTACCATTATGGCAAGGGGACACAACATCAGGGATAAGGATGGTAACATGATAAGGTGTTATGGGGTGAATCAGGACATCACTGAACTGATCCAAGCTGAACAATCGTTAAGAGAAAGCGAGGAACGACTTCTAGCAACTTTGAATACACTGCCTGATATGTTGTTGCGCATAAATGCTGAGGGGGTTCTTTTGGATTGCCGCATACCTTGCCAATATTCGTGTTATTTGCTGGGGATAGCAGATAGGTACAACACTATTAGCGATATTTTACCTGTGCCGCTGACTCAACTGATAAAAGAAATGGTAAATCTGTCAATGAATACAGGTAAGACCGGGTTAAATGAGTATGTCGGTCAAATAAATGGTATTGAGTGTTTCTTGCAAATTCGGACAGCACCTGTTAATAGAAAAGAGGCTCTGGTCATTATTCAGGACCAGACGGAACTATATAAAGCAAAGAAAGAATTCCGGCGTTTAGACAGCTTGGACTTGATAGGTAAAATGGCCGCTAATATCGGGCATGAAGTCCGGAATCCACTGACCACAGTCCGAGGATACCTCCAATATCTTTCTTGTAAAGAACAGTTTAAAGTCCATGCGGAGATGTTTGGCCTTATGATTGGCGAATTGGATAGGACGAACGCGATTATTTCAGAATTTCTCTCATTGTCCAAAAATAAGGTGGTTCGATTAGAACCGAAGAATTTGAATACAATTATCCGGGCCATCTATCCCTTGTTAGACATAGACGCCTTAGCTGATAATAAAAGCATAATCCTTAAACTTGACGATACTATTCCACATATTAACTTAGATGAAAGTGAAATCAGACAACTAATTATTAATTTCGTACGTAACGGATTAGAGGCAATGACGGATAAAGGCGTGCTAATTATTAGAACTTGGCACTATGACCAGTATGTTCTGCTGGTTATCAAGGATAATGGCTCAGGGATTCCGGACAGTGTTATTGAACAAATAGGCACCCCCTTTGTTACTACTAAGGAGAATGGCACTGGGCTAGGATTGTCGGTTTGTTACAGCATCGCCGCACGACATCAGGCCAATATTGATTTTACGACTGATAAAAATGGGACTGAATTTACAGTTTACTTTAAACTTCCGGAAATAGAAGGAGAGGAAAACCTTAGGCCGCGAACGATGCCATGCTTATGAAATAATCAAAGATAAAAATCCCGGAAGTCATCAAAATTTGACTTCTGGGATTTTTAATCTTCTCCAGGATACGATCTATGTGTTTATACTACTTCTTATACGGAGAGGGACTAAAGCTATCAGAAAACGAGCACTTAATAATGGATAAAACGCCAGACGAGAAAAAATAGTGACTTAGGATATACAGCGAATTAATACTTGACTTGGTGTTAACTCCAGGTGCTAGACTGAATTTCAAGGAGGTTGGAACTGGATCGGGCTTATGAAATAGACAAGAACGTATAGGGCTACAAAGAAGGGGGAGTTTCAAATGGAAAAAATTCTTGTTGCATTTTTTTCACATTCCGGAAACACAGAAGTAGTTGCAAAGAACATTAAAGAAAATCTAGGCGCTGATCTTTTGGCAATCAGAACAGTAATTTTAAAATTTACAACACATATGTGTAGAATCCCCGACTTGAACGTTTTTCCAAGACGAACACCGTTCCATTACATTAAAGCGATGTTACGACAGGCGAAGTTGGGGTCGATGACTGAGAAGCCACTAAACGCGGCGAACAGGCGATAGTGAAAGAAAACTAAAGCAAACGGTGCTGTCCAGCAAAATGCGTAAAAGCAACAAACCCAAGAGTCTTAAATTTGGACCTCGGGTTTTTTTTATTTTGCCAGTTTCAAATATAATTCGTGAAGCGAGGGTGACAGAGTGAGGCCAAGTTCTCTTTTAAAAAGTAATTTGATTTTTTTGTAGTGCTTTTCCACAGCTAACTGGTCGCGCTGGCCGGCATAAGCCTTCATCAGCAAAGCATGCGTTTCCTCCATAAAGGAGTCGTATTCTACAACAACAAGCAAATGCGATATTGCCCGCGTATAATCCTGCTTTTCATGGTAGTAACGCGCCAGGCGCATGCGCGCATCGATATAAGTTTGTTTCAGATTCTCCCGGTAAGGAATTGCCCAGGTATAGTCGATGTCTTCCAGATAATCTCCATTGTAAAGCGCTACCGCTTTTTCCAACAGATCGGCAGTCTTTTCCGGGAATGCACCGGCGCGCAGCCCCATAGCTAGCAGATCCTGAAATTGTTGGAGAGTAGAGCTGAAGGTGCCTGGCTCCAGATAATACCGCTTATTGCTATAACCGATCAGATCCTTACGGCCAAGGATGGCCAGACCGCGGCGCAAGTTATATATGGTGGTGTGAAAATGAATTGTCGCGGTTTCAATGTCCATGTCCGGCCAGAGGTCTTTCAAAATTTTTTCCTTGCTCACCGGCTCCTGCTGATGGACAAAGTAGGCCATCAGATCACGGGCTTTTTTTGTACGCCAGTTGATCGGATCTTTCATAGCAAGGGTTTGGAATCTACCAAAAGATAATACATGCAGTAGGGGCGGATAGTCTTCAGGCTGGTTTCCGTCGTCAGCCATACTGTCAAGCCGATGAGCCGTCAGTCTTGCCAGCATACAGACATCCTGGTTCAAATCTCCCGCCAGTCGGCGGATTAGCTTTTCGGCCCGCAGATCGCCGATCTCCGATAAGGGGGCGATGGTTCTGCAGCGGACTTCCGGATCGGCGTGTACGGCCAGATTGGCCAGCAGCCCCAGAGCCCGCTCTCCCAGACGAACAAGTATCCTTTGTATGAACATGGTCTCGACGCCGGTTTTCAATCCCAGTTCGAGCACCGGCTGCAGAGCCTCATAACGACCGATATAAAGCTGCTGGTAGTTGAGACTTGCTGAGAGAATAAGGGCTTTTGCCGCATACTCTTCAGCTGCTTGGATCTTTCCATCGTGATAATACAGCCAGGACTGGAAGGAGTAAGCGTAACACAGACCTCTTTTATAACCTTCTTGCTCCAGTTCGGTTATCGCCCTCGAAAGAAATTTCTGCCCCTCGCGAACCCCTCCGGTTTGTGTAATGGTCTGAAAAGCCCAGGTGCTCCACGACACTCTGGGGTGTGATGGTAATTCTGCAACTCCTTGGTCATATTTGGCCCGAGCCTCAAGCCAGCGGCCTTGCAGCCCCAGGCTTTCGGCCCATAATACCAGGGTGTTGGCCAGGTAGAAGCCTTCGCCGTTGCTTTCCCGGATAAGGCGGACGGCCTTATTGAAATATTTTTCTGAATGATCCCATTGGCCCTGATCGGAGTAGATA
>JAEYSJ010000041.1 GCA_023434855.1 Bacillota bacterium
CTGCATAGCCGCAAAAGGGGTAATAATGGCTATCTTCGTATCCACTTTGGTTCCTCACTTTCACTATCTGCGGCAGCTCAAAGCTACTATACTAAAAGCCGTTCATTTTGTTTACTACTTCTAAACAGATATGAAAAATCCCTGTTTGCATTATCTGCTTTTAACTGAAATAACGCCTTCAACAGCCAGCAGGCTGCCGGCTATTTTATTGATAAGCCCCTGCTCCGAGCCATTTAGCGCTACGCTGATAACCATTGACTGCTCCCCCTCCGCGTCAATCCTTATATCACATATCCGTACTCCGCAGTCACCGAGCAGGTCACCAATTTTCCCCATCTGCCCCGGCTTATTTTCCACTGTAATCAATAGCGTCGTCATTTGCCCGGCATTATGCAGCTTATCGATACGCAGCAGCAGCGCCAGGGTAAGCAGAATAAGAAACGTGGTATAAAATGCCCCGCTATAATAACCACAGCCGACTGCCAGCCCAACACCGGATACAACCCACAGGCTGGCCGCAGTTGTCAGCCCGGTAACCGTTGCCCCCTCTTTCATAATGGTCCCGGCCCCTAAAAAACCCACACCGCTCACAACCTGTGCTGCAAGCCGGGCCGGATCAGCATTGGTCAGGCCCTGCACGGACTGATAAATATTGAGCGATAAGATCATCACTAAACACGATCCCAGACAGACGAGGACATGCGTACGCAAGCCTGCGGCTTTGCTTTGCGACTGACGTTCATAACCAATAAGCCCCCCTAACACAAAAGCAACCGACAGCCGCATTAATGTGTCAATTTCTAACACCACAGGTAATCCCCCTTTCGCCGGAAAAGTAAAAGACATCCTATATACCGGCTGTACACCGGCAATGGGACATCTCTCAACAACATTCATTCTATTGCTTTACCATAGATATTCTGCCAAAGCAGAAAATATGACCTGCTTCTACAATGCTAGAGAAATTCTTATGAAGTTGTGCTCGACAATACTAGTTCTAGACCAATCATTCGCTTAATAGTATCACTTAGACATCCAGAGAAAGCGCTGCCAATTTTCTTCGCAGCGTATATATTGCTGGCCAATTCAATAAGCTTACGAAAGGATGATATGTATGTCTTTGCATCTTACAAGAGAATATCTATCCCAAAGCGCGGTAGCAACCAGGGTAAATGTCGGCGATTTCACCTACGGTCAGCCGCAGGTCTTTTGGTGGGGAGAAGATACGTATTTAACGATCGGAAAATATTGCTCAATCGCAGTTGGCGTCTCCATTTTTTTAGGGGGGAATCACCGCTCCGATTGGGTTACGGTCTTTCCGTTTACGGCCTGGTCCGACGCTTGGCCCCAAGCAGCTGGCATCGAAGGTCATCCTGCATCCAAGGGGAATGTAACGATCGGTAACGACGTATGGTTAGGCAACCAATGTACGGTTTTATCAGGAGTCACGATTGGCGACGGTGCTGTTGTTGGCTCTCATTGTGTAGTCTCCAAAGATATACCGCCTTATTCAATCGTTGTGGGAAATCCCTGTCGCATCATTCGCAAACGCTTTAGCGAGCAGCAGATTGAAGCTTTATTAAACATACAATGGTGGAACTTTCCGGTAGAAAAGCTCAACAGCCTGCTGCCGCTAATGTTAAACAGCGACATCGATGCTTTTATTGAAAAATGCGGCCTGCCAGTTACCTGATAATGGTCTGAATCCATAACTCCAACTTAATTTTAAAATAAAAAAAGCCTTCCGATATTTCGGAAGGTCTTCATTTTCACTGGAGCCGATAATAGGATTCGAACCTACGACCCCCTCATTACGAATTATATTCTTTGTGTTTGTCTACTTCTTTCTAAAGCGTGAAACCATTAATTTTATTGGTTTTATCCATTCTATCTTTCTGTTATATTTGTAAAAACTCAACCTAATTTGTAAATAATAAAACCCAAATAAAACCCATGAACAATATCTTCATCCTCGTATAGCATGCCCGGAAAGGGCTTATTCAAACGTTCCTCAAGTAATAGAATTTGCTGTATCCGCTGGCTCTCCGTTTTACAGGCAGCTTTACGGGTTTAGGCCTGAGTAAATCTTAGTACCAACTTATTGAGATAATTCTTTCATTTCCAGCGACGGAATATGGTCTAAATTAAAATTACTTTATATATCCTTTTTCCCTACCCCATTCCTCCATGTAATCCCAAAAAAGTTTCCCTAATTCTTTTTTCATAGCAGGGTCTTTTGTACTCTCAATAAGTCCACATTTTGCAATGTCGGTAGGAATAGCGATATTAACATTTCCACTCTCTTTATCCTCAATAATTACCACTTTCTCTCTAGAAAATATAAAAATTGCATCATCCGAGATAATTTTATTTTGCATTGGTTTTCCTCCTACATAATCATGACTATAGCTATTATTGCCTATTCGTCCTACCTTCCCCGCAAAAATAAAGATAAATCCATCTAATTTATGCAGTAAATACCGTATTGACCTACTTATGTAATAATTCCTCCAACAGATTCCATCGGTTCGATTCTCCTGAATTCGGCAACGAGATTCGAGCTCGCGACTCACGGCTTGGGAACTCAAATACGACTATATTAGCCTGTCTTTCCAATCTATGAGCTCAATAAAATCAGGCCTTTTTACATTACCGAATTATTTTAATTCTATAGTTTCTATGTAATTATATAAGCTATTGCCTTCCTATTTGCCTTCCTACAATAAAATATTATGCACTATTAGGTTCATCTTTTTTTAATTATGGTCTTCCGTAAATTCTCTCATCTTGAAATATATGCACTTATTATGTGTTTTAACATGCGTGCACTTGTAAATGCCGCATAATCTTGATAATCGTCGTCTTTATCTGCATCGGCGTAATCACATGCGGATTTGATTGAAAAGAATTTAGGCTTTGGCTCGCATCCATAATATCCTGCACAATACACACCATAAGTCTCCATTTCTATGCCTATAAGATTTCTACTTTGTAAGGCGATCTCCTTCACAACCCGTTTGTCAGCTATAACTGCTGCTCCCGATGCTAAAGGACCTAAATGAAGGCTCAACTTGGTATGTGGCTTTTTACCAGTGTATTCTTCACTTATTTCATTTAAAAGAGCCCGGTTGGTCGATAGTTCCTGAAACATGCTTTGAAGATCCGAATCAATTCTTAATTGTTTTGAATCCTGTAGAAAAACTCGCTTTCCGGAATTATCCTTTATCTTCCCAGCCCCATAATCCCATGAAGGATCTGCGGCGAGAATATCCCCCAACTGAACTCCTTTTTCCTGAACCCCAGCTGCTATTCCAGCCATTGCTAAATATCGCGGTTTAAAATGATTAATCATTTTTGTAGCCACAACAGTTGCCGCAGGCATTCCCATTTGCGGAGCTGCCGCCGCAACTATTTTAGCTTTTTTCTCACCAATAACTAATTGGCATATATAATACTTCGTACTGTCGTCATTCGGGATATTTATTTCATCCCATGTGCCGCCAATCACCTTTCTCACATTTTCTAATTCGAGTCGAAATAAAGCACACACTATTCCAATATCATAGTCATACAATTCCATTCTGCTGATTTGGTTTTTTTTATAGGAAACAATATATTCGACTTTATTACGTATCCTTTGGGACCATTCATTTGTTGTTTCATCATACTTAATAAGACTCCATAAATGGTTCTGGAAATACTCTTCATACTCAATTATAGATTCATCGAACGAAGTTATACCAACAATTGACAGAGGATAATTTACCTCGCCAAACTCTATTTGCTCAAGAAATCTTATGCCCCCGTCAATTAAAGGGGGCTCCCCTTTTCGACGTGGAATTTGAATATCCAAAATTACAATATCGTAGACATTAGTTTTCAACAACTGGAACGCATCTAAAAGATTCTCAACAAAATGAATATTGTCTTTTTCAATAGTATTTATTGTTTGTAGTATTTCACAAATTTTTTGACTTTTTTCCTTTAAATCATCAACTATTAGTATTTTTAGCATTTATGTCCTCATTCCTTTGCTTTATAAAACTTCCTAAGTGATCCATCCAATTCCTTTGTGAAGAATCAAAATAAACACATCCTAAATACAAACCAAGAAATGACTTTTCCATTTCACTACAAAGCTCAGCTAGTGTAAATTTTCGACCATATTCCTCGAACGTTTCATATGCTGTGACAATAACAACAGGTGCCACTATATCGTTCCACTTCATTTGATCTAGTATATCTCTACCAGCAAACGGTCTTTTTCTTCCTCCAGTTTCATATGCCGTTACATTATATGTATTCATACTCATGTCCAATAAAATCAAATCTGTTTTTTCGTAGTCCTCAAAAATTGCTTTTAAACCACTTCGATACGAATTATATATATCTATTTGAGTACCTGGATAGTCGTTCTTAATAAAGTCAGTTATATGATTTAGTTTATTCTCATCATCTTCGATAATAATTATCCTCATACTAACACATTCCTAAAATCAATTTTTACTTTTACCCAAAAAGAAGGACTTTCAGAAAAACCAAAATCAATATGGTAGGGACACTTTAAATCATACTTCAAAATTTTGGCTATTTTAAAAAACCCAGATCCACCTTCAGATCTAGCCTTCTCTAATGAAACTCCATTATTTATAGTGTTTTTCAAATTGCTAAGCTCCTCCATATTTACTAATTTCGCCACATTATCACTCACAATATTTTCAATTTCTAGCTGAAACTCTCCATTATTATCCTGAAATGCTATTGATAGTTTAAGCTCATCCCGCCTTACGCAAGAATGTTTTATAGAATTTTCAAGAAGTATATATATTACATCTACTAAACTTCTTAGTGTGTTACCTTTTAATTGTAATTTTGATTTTATCGTTATATCTGGTTCAATTCGCTTAGTGGGATTGATATTATTAATGATTTCGACCCCGATATTAATAGGTAATTCAATATCATAATCGGCAATTTTTGATTCACTAGATCTTTCAAACCAACTCACAATCCGATGAAGGTCATGTTGCAAATCAGTTCTAGCTTTTGCTATTGAATCGCACAATTCATTACAAATAATTTTATTAGAACCAGCAACACAATTTATATCTTTCAATAGATTATCAAAAAGATTATTAAACTGACGCTTAAAATCCAGATCAATTTTTTGACGCATATTAACTAATCCTCGATTTGTCAACTCCCAAAAATAGCCGAAAATAATATCTGAAAACTCCTCAAAACTAGTTGCTTCTTCACACTCTTTCTGTAACTTCTTCAATTCAGCACTACAAAGTTTAAAATCAAATACACCTTCTTCATTGCAAACTTCCGTTCTTATTTGTATCCATTTAGTTCTCAAAGTTTCTATCAAAAGATCTGTTTCTTTTGAGAATATAGCTAGGTGCTCCATTATAATACTCAAGTTCTCGTTACTCAAAAAATTCAACCTATTTTTCCAGTACTCGTTATCAAGATATTCTCCCGTAACTGCGTCTTTAACAGTTATTAAATTTGCAACTTCAAAAGGTTTTCGCAAACTAGAGCCAATAACCCCATGACGAATACCCGTACTCAAGCAGTTTTCTAAACCATACTCAGCAGCTGTAAAATGATTTCTAAATTCAAGGAACAATGATTCAAATAACTCACGCTTTTCGTCATTAAAAATTCGATATTGCATGTCTGGCATTATCTTTCTTAATTCCATAACAAAAGTATCTAAATTATGGCTTTCTATACTCATAAATCTTACATAAGTTTCACCTAAAGTTTTTACAAGATTACTTTTAATCCCTTCGGTATCTACATAAATTTTACCGTCTTCAATCTTTCTAATATTTTGCTTTATAGCAATTCTCTGTGTTATTTTTTTAATTTCATTTGTGTATTCATTGGCATTTGGAATATCTAGTAAAGATAAAAGTTGGCATACTAATATTCTTTCCTTTTCTACTTCCTCAGAGCCAGCGTATACATATGAGGCGTCTAATACAGGTATAACACAGACGTTTCTTAGATAATAAATTAATGCAGGTTTTGAGAATTTACTTACATCAATTTCAGATGGTCTCTTATAACCATTGCTCTTTAGAAATCTTTCACATGCAACGGCCATAATACCATCCTTTTTCCGTCCAAAAAATTTAGAATACACATGATATGCTATAGAAAGATTAATATCTCCCCAAAGATCGTGTCGTTTAACACGCTCAATCTCATCTAATACTCTATTTATGGGAAGGCCTAATAAATAATTTGTATTTTCTATAGCACAATCTGCTACAAGCCTAATTGCTTCTCGCAGCTCTTTTAAATCAATAAAACAGTCTAGCAGGCCAATGGTTGCATCATGATTTGTAATGGGATCAGCATTACAAATCAACTGTAAATATAGTTCCTTTTCCCTTTCTACTTCCCCAAATCGCCTATACATTCTAGCTGTATATTTTGTCTTTCTTTCTTGTGGTATTTCTAATTTTTCTAGATCATCAAAGTTCGTATTATCGTCTGTCATTATACTATGCAAAGTTATTGAAGGAGATAATGGAAAAGCCCTTTTTAGTCTCCTGAAAAATTCCGCCTGATTTTCCTTTTGAATATAGTAACCTTGGAGTGGATTTCCAAAAAACGTATTAGCGAATCCTGCTTTAATTCTATTGATATCTTTTGAAAACTGTCCTTCAAGTAAAAAAGTATTAATTCTTGTCGTCCATTTTTGACTTTGATATGTAGTTATAATCTTAAGTAATTCCTCAATAGCTTCATGATAGCGCTCCCCTTTCAAGAGCACAATTTCCATATTACTTATTATTTTTTCTAATATAGGCATTTCAATCTTTGGGAGAGAAAACTTACCTTTAATACATGCCTTTGCAAGGATTTCCGGATAATCCGCTTGTAAACTTCCTTTTTTAAATTCATCTATAATGCCTTTAATAACCTCTTCATATTTACCACTTGTATAATTATCTAATATTTGCACTGCTTCACTATTTATAATATTTTGATTGAAATCATGTAACAGTAAAGCTCGTAAATTTACTAATCGTTCATCAACAATTTGTCTTGTTTGTTTTAGTGATTTTTTAAGAATATTCAACAATTGCTGATTATTTGCTACAAAGATGTATTGGCACATTTTTAAAAAGTTTTGATACATATCAATCAATGGTGCATCCATATCTATAGCTAAAATATTTTCTAATCCTTTTAAAGTTGATATACCATAAAAATTAGCCTTAAACCAAAGATATTCATCGTTTTTATCATTTAATCTTCTAAAATAAAAATTATAAAGACGATAAGAAATATTTTTTTCAGCTCTCCAACCATATAACATTAACTGCAATCTTACTCCAGGGTGGATTTCCTCATTCGCGGTAAGTGCATTCGTAAAATCTCTTTGCACGTCTGTACCGTAATTTAATTCAAGAATATTAATCCTCTGCTCTATCGACCAAACTGAAACGCCAAAGTTATTGTCTATTACATCAATTAATTTAAGTGCTTTATCATATTGACCAGTCAATAAGTAAACATCATACTCTTCTTCCATTTTTACGAAACTATTAATTACTTTATGGTTAATATCTAATAATAAACTAAGCCATAGAAATTCGGTTTCAAAACTTTCTCTAGATAGATAAAATCCGTTATTTCCAATCCTTTCATATTTTTTTGGAAAATATATCTTTGAAATATATTGCAGTAAGTATCCATTCTTATGGATACTTACTAATTCTTTTTTCATATCCTTTAAGGTTGTACACTTTTTGGCATGCCACATGCTATATTTAGGGTCGATAAGTGCTAACTTTGGCTTTTTCATAATAGTAGCCTCCACTTTTTAGCTAATATACTATAGATTTTGACATTAATTTCCTATATCCTTTCCCTCAAAAAAAAGTCTTATATCACGAGGATATAAGACTTTCTGTGATCCCTTAAAACGCTTTAAAACAAAAAACTAACTGAAATCTTTAAAAATCTCATTTAATGCTGCAACTGCAGTTTCCTGCATATCTGGCATTAAGTGGCTATAAGTATCTAAAGTCATTGTGCTATGCCCTAGCCGCTCCGAAATTACCTTTATGTTCACTCCCTGACGTAATAAGAGAGTAGCATGAGTATGTCGCAAATCATGAAAACTGAATTTGGAGTCGAGCTCGGCCTGCGCCAGCATCTTCTTAAAATACCGGGTCGTGAAATTAGACGTATCGACAGGCTTACCCCAAGTGTTTGTAAATAATAGCTTATACTTATTTTTATACTTGTCTCCGAGTAGGTCAGCGTAATAAGCCTGTTCATTTTGGTATTTTTCTAAGGCATCTATTACTTGAGTCGTAACAGGAATTTTTCGCCTCGATCCTTTTGTTTTTGGATCTTCAAAGATCATGCCTTTTGTATTTGAAGACACCTATGCTCTCTTTACATAAATAGTTCTTGTAATAAAGTTAACATCGCTCCACTTTAACCCGAATACTTCACCTAGCCTCATGCCTGTTGATAGAGCAAGTAAAACTACCATATATGCCATTGCCTTTATGATATTCATGGTCAGGAGTTGTCTTTTTTCGCTGCTTTACGCCAAAATAGAAATACTCCCCTTCTCTTGCAACAGCAAGTAATTTATTTGCCTGTTCTTCTGTAAAAGGTTTTATCTCATCTTTTACTAAGCGCGGAGGCGTTGTTACCTTAACTACATTTCTTGATAAAATCCCCACCTGTATTGCTTTATCTAATGCCATACTAAGATAACGCCTTGTAGCTCGTACCGTAGAAGTTATAACCCGTTACCGTTTCTCCCCCCATTCACCAATAAATCATTCAATACTCTTTGAACATCGGGAGCGCATATTTTACCAATATTAACATGACCTAGTTTGGGTCGTATGTAACTACTTAGACATCCGTCATATTTTTCAAACGACTTGATTCGCACGTTAGGTTTTATATAGTCAGTTAACCAACGTTCTAACCATTCCCATAATGTTATTTTATCAGCATTTGGTAACAAGCCATTCTCAATCTTTTTTTGAAATTCTTTTCCTTTTTGAAATACTTCTTTTTGGGTTTTTCCGGTCAATAATTTCCTTTTTGTTTTACCGGTTGAGGGATCAATATGAGTAAATTGCCCTTCCCATCGATTACGCTTTTTGTTTTCATAAATTGTCCCCTCACCGAAAGCACGCTTTTTAGGCAAGTTTTTCCCCTCCATTTTGCAGCAGACTATAATTAGCGACAATCTGCAGCAGCTTTTTTTGCTTGGCCTAAAAGCAACATAGGCGCGCAGCGGAGGCAAAGGAACGTGGAATAATAGGGGGAAGCCCGTAGGGGGTGCCTGTTATGCCGCGAAAGTCCATTGCCGGAGTGAGCACCTATGATATAATACGAAAAGCAAAAAACGGCACCTAACTAATCAAATGCGAATTTACTTAATTCTCATTTGAGTCATTTTTTTATTTTCATGTCTCATCGGTCGTAATCTTTTTAACCCATTCGCTTACTTGACCGCGAATTTTCTCTTTATTGTCCGTATAAATATTGATTTGATGCTTTGCGCGGCTGATGTTCACATAGTAAGCATTTCGCGTATTCAATGCCTTTTGCTCACTATCAATATGAATAATCGCGCGATCTAAAGTCATCCCTTGGGCTTTATAGGACGTAACGCAATAACCATAGTCAAAATGCTTGTATTCACTCGGTTGAATCACTACGCTACGGTCTTTTATTTCTACTACTAAACGATCTTCTGATAGAGATTGAATTTTACCCACTGTGCCATTCATAATCCCTAATTTGTGATTGTTTTCGGTAAAAATGATCTTCTCATTTACAGCAAAGTTCTTTTGGATTTCCTCTCTTTGTGCTCCTTGTAATATGGCAAATTCTCTCTGGGATTCTGGGTTTATACTGCCATTTTCAATCAAGTTTTCGCGGATTTGCTGATTTAAGAGATTACGATCCTTATTTTTTGCAGTAAGCACAATGGTTTTATCTCTTTGTTCCTCGGATAGAGAGGTATACTCTTTAGCGATTTTCCGAAACCGTTTTTTAGCACTAGGAATTTCTTCGATAGAGTTAGATAATAATTCAAAGCTTCTATGAATACTTCCGTTTACTGATTCTTTCACGGCAGCAAGCAGCTCTTCTTTTTGTTGTCTTCTGATATTCGTTAGGTAGCATGTTGGAATTGAGTCGGATTGCACTAAATTTGAGTACACATTTCCAACACCAACAGGAGCCAATTGTTGATAACCTCCAACTAAAACAACCTTTGCTTTGGCTAATTTAGCCGCTCGCTGCAGATGAATCAATAAATTGTTATCAGTTAGACCCGCTTCATCAATTACCCAAAGTTCAGGCTTATCTCTTTCCCGAAGTCCTTCGAAATTCCAGCTGCTTTTTATATTGCCGTTTGTATCTTGTACTGCATTTCCGGCATTTTTTTCTAGTTTGTTTAAAAAGCTATGCAATGTCTTGCTTTTAATACGGGAATCGGCTTCCAGCTCAGCCGCTGCTTTTCCCGTAAAACTAGCACCATAAACCGCCCAGCCTTCGCGTTCATATAACTCACGAATGGCATTCAGTGAATAGGTTTTTCCTGTTCCGGCTAATCCTTGCACGGCAATATACTGCTTTTGGCTGCTGGCAATGTGTAAAGCTGCTTCTGTCTGTTCGTCGTTTAAAGTAAATCCATGTTGTCGTGATAATGCTTCTAATTTTTCTTCCACTAGTTCTATAGGAACTACGCGGATTCCATTTTTTATATGGTCAGTAATTGCCACTTCAACCATCTTATTTTTAGCCGTTGTAAAGTACACTTCGCCATCATCCTGTTTTAACCGGCCTAACGGAATTAAATCGAAGTTTTCTAGTTGCTTATCAAAGTCTGCCCTATTCATTCCTGTGATACATCCCGCAGCTAATACAGCTCGTTCTAATTTTCTTTGGGAAAAAGCAAACTGTTTTTTCTCTAAACGCTCAACAGCGGCCTGAAAGGCACTGAAATTTTCATCTGGAAGACTTCGAAGTTTCCCAGCAGCTTTTTGAACATTAAGCGAATCTCCTAACTGAGCACGCCAAGATTGTTCTAGCAGGGAATAGTCTTTATTCTCTTTTGCTTTTCGGGTTAATAGAGTTGCTTTATCTGCCGCAGCTGCACTATCTGTATTCCAAATTTTCACTTTTTTTATAATTTCTGCTCTACGAGTTGAAAATTGTTGAAGTAATTCTTTACTAACTCCATCCAGTTCAAAAAAACCATTCTCAGGATCGACTAGAGTACAGGAATATCCCATATTCATTAGGCTTTTCGCCAGCCGATTTCGATATAGCTGTCCATACAAAATGTGATTTTTATATAAATTTTCATTGCTTATGGCATATGATTTTCCCTGATAATCGGTACGATTTAGCACTACGCAATGGGTATGTAGCTGCATATCTTGATTTCTGCTGACATAGTGGGTAAATTTAGCCGCTGCAAAGTTTCCTGTTATAACTCTTTGAGTTATGCCATTTTGGGTAATACGCGCTTCGATTTCATTTACTTCTAGTTCATTTAACGTATCTTTTACTGCTTGGCTATGAGCTTGGATCATATCTGCTTTTGTTTCACCATTAAGTGTCATACAATACTCACGCTTTTGGGCGCACTAAACGTTAAATCAAAAGCTGCCCTTTCAGAATTAGGCATTGAATATAGGGTCGATTAAAGTCTTCCGGAGTTACCTGTTCATTTTCCTATATTGGGTACTTAATTCGCCTTGCCAGCTGTCTTGTTCATCTAAGCAACGAATATAATAATCATCGCGTTCATAATAGTTTGCTGCTTGCAAGGATTTTACATTGGCTATACTCAGCATAGTTCGTTCACCTCACAGCTTGAACACTATTGGCAATTTTTCTGTACTCTGGGGAGTAGTTTCTTTTTCTTCTGTGTCCGGATCAGAATAGCTTTTCGCTCTGGCTAATTCCTCAGCGGAAGCAAATTGCACTTTGCGCCGAATGAATCCGGCCGTTCGATCCGGAATCTCTACGTGATCAAATTGTACTTTTGCTACTGGATAATTTGCGATTTTAATCACTGCTTGACCTACTGGTAGGGATTGTAGCTCTCCGGCTAAGAATAGCCGCTCGGTAACATGCTGTTCACTTACACTTTGATTCGTATCACTGCCTATGAGCATTCCATTTCGTTTGCTTTGCCCCAGAGTTTGCCGCAATTTCACTGTTTCAGCATCGCCTAATGCCTTACTGAAATATTCGCTTTGCTGCGGCTCATTCGTTCGAAAGATAAATAGGCTGTTACACAATCCCATAATGTCTGCTGCACTGGCTTTACCATATTGGACTTCAATAGCTGCCATGGTTTGCGTTGTCAGAAAGCAGCTTGCTCCTTTACTGCGACCTTCTCGTAATAGCATTTGCAGGCTGTTCAATGGAGGCAAACTACTCAGCTCATCAAGGATTAGAAAAATTCGTCGCTTGGGGTTTTCCGACAGTGATCGGATGCTATTGCCAACAATATCAACGAGCATTGTGACAATAGGTAAATAGCTTGCTTCATTTTCTCCTGCCGTGCTTAAGAATAACACTCGTTGATCATGGGAATCTTTGATCCAATTGCGCACACTAAAATCGCCATCGCGGCCAATAAAGGGCTGAAATGCTTTTACACGATCCATCAAGCAAGAAATAAAGCTAGCGGCAACATCGCCTCCACCGATTAGAAAGGCTTGTCCTTCTCGCAATCCTTCCGGTAAAGTAGCAATGGCTTTTGCAATTGCATCTGGGCCAGATGTGAAGAAGTTGTATAAATCCTTGTTTGTTGTTTTATTATGGATCTTTAAGTAACAGCATCCTGACTTGAAGATAGATGCAGCACCGTCAAAAAAGTTTTTGTTGTTAGCATCGCGAGATGTGCTAAACAAAGAATTTGCCATGGTTGATAGCTCTTCGGGAATAGCCTCTAATCCAACATACAAGTCGAATTCCGAAAAAATATTCCATCCACAAAATCTCTCATCATATGGGTTCCAAAGAACATCGCCAGTTTTACCGAATTTAGCGAATAGTTCTCCTTTGCGATCATATATAAGCATTTTGTTTTTTCGTCTCATAATATCGTAAATGGCTTGGCAGAGAAGCACCGATTTTCCGGTTCCTGTACTTCCGGCTGTTAATATATGACGAGTTTCTAAATCTCCCGGAATAATTAGTGGCGAAATCCGTATGCCCGGCGAATTGCTTGTGTCATTGCTCTGCGCTTTATGCAAAACTTGTCGTAATTGCTTGGCCGATGCCATACGTGAGCCACGGACATATTTTGAATCACGTTCTTTTAAAGATAGTTTTCGCGTTATAACACCTGCAATCAGTACAAATAATCCAGCTAAATAGGGAATCGGTTTGAATGCCCACCCGAACGGTAACTTATCGACCAATATTTTAAAACCATATTCTACTATAGTGGGATGTTGCCATCCGAGAGCTTGAGCATGCGGCAATAGCTCCGATGGAATCGTTATGGTAAGCATTTTTATTTCTAACCAGCTAAAATACGATGCTATTAAGTAGTCAATGTATAACTTTGGATCGGTTAGTGTGGCCGAATAAAAGACCTTAACCAGCAACGCTGCCAAAGCAGCATAGAGGATATTTAATACCAAAAAAATGATTATATAACGCGCGATAATCACATCAGAATTTGGTTTCACCAACATCAACTCCCAATTCTTGTTTTATATTTCGTATGATTTCCTGAACCGTCTCCGGATTAGTTTGACAAGCTAATACATGACAAATCAATTGAGTACTCATTTCTGTATGGATCGCAATTTGATTAATGGCTTCGTTGATATTTGCATAAAAGTCTATTTTTGAACTGATATTATCACTGGAAAAGAGAATTTTCCTAATGTAATCGCTTTTACCTAGACGCGCTTTCTTTGCTGCAAGATTTAATTTTTGTTCATCTTGAGCACTTACACGCAGACTAATTACAGGCAATATAAATTCCTCCTTACTGTATGTGTATACGTTATACGTCTAATGAAATAGGATTGTTGGGCAGGATATGTATACATGTGTATTAAATTTGTAGTACGCTTCAAGGCAGCTATATCAGGCTAATCACCGAATGCATAGCATGCGTTCGGTGTGACATTTTTTCGATAGAAAAAATGTCGAGTAATATATTGTTTATATTTATAACGACTGAAAGCCTTAAAGTCGGTCTTTCGGTGATTCTGATTTAACTGGTTCATCGTATACGATATAAGCAGAGTTTTTAATTCGTGCATTTTCTCGGACATAAACTCTTTGCACATACCCTTCGTTTATTAATTCAGTCCAATTTTTACGTGTAGAATCCCGACCATTTCGTGAGCGATTAATTATATCGTTCATACGGATTTCCCAATTATCTGGGAACGACAACAACAGGGCCAACAATCCTTTTGCTTGCAGCGACATTTTGCAATGCTGAAACGGCCAAACCGGCAATGTACAAGTGATATATCGCCGCCGTACTTGTAATATCTCATTCATAGTTATCTCTTCACTTGCCGAATTCCGAATTGAGTTTCCTTGTTTCGTACTACACTTGTCTCTTCAACATCTGTCAACCATTTCCGAATGGTTTCGAGTCTGTAAAAGATTCTTTTATCAATCCGAATATGTGACATTTTCCCTTCTTTTGTCCAGCGCCAAATTGACCATTCTGACAAACCCAGCTCTTGTGCAAACTCTTTTTTAGTCAGTACTTTTTCATTCACTTACAATCATCTCCTATTTGCACAAATATTGTAAACCACTCACCAACATGTTAAAATAAATACGCGCGAATTAAAATGTACAAAAAACGAGGCGGATTATGACTTCGCAAATTAATGAAGAATCCCGTGAATTTTGGCCTAGATTTTTTTGGCATCGAGCAGATTCATATTTTATCAGTAATACCGCAAAAGTGAATTTCGATAATGATAATGTACCTGATTTTTATTTCTTGAGTCCCGAATTTATTAAGCCACCCTTTATAGTTCCAGAATACAAAAACTTTTCTGGCTCGTTTATATCTCAAGAAGATTTGTTTCCACGAGAGCCGGTCACTGACAAAAAAAGTCTCCCCGCTCTAGCATTAGCACAAAGTCAGGGAGATGTAGAAGGACTCTTAGATTTTACATATAAGTTTGGGTTACTGACCCAAGGCATACAATTAATAGACCACCCTTCATCAAATAAATATCTAGGTGAGTCATGTGCACTATGGTTTAAAGAAAGATGGGTTTTAAAAAATCTCTTTCAACTTTGGGAATGGATTGATAAAACCAAAACTGACGACTTAATCAAAATGTTTAGTTATGATTATAAAAGAAAAGGTTATCAGGCCGTACTAAGCGATATCGAGATTTTAAAAGAGGGGGAATTTAAGCCAAGTCTCTTACAAGCTGGCAACACACCAAGTGAATTGCAACGACAAGTTGCCCAACTAAATTCTATAAATATATCTGATGTTATCATTTACCGTGGCTTCTGGGGTTGTGATCCCTCACTCGAAGTCCTCCCACGCCTAGCATCCTGTATTTTAGGACATTTATTATCCGAGAAACTATCCATTTACAAATCTATTTTTGCAGTTACTTATAGTGTGCATAGTCGCCGCTTTGAACAAGTTTTCCAACCAACATCATTACTCAGCCTAATCTGGTACCAGTTCGCTCACTATGTGACTAAAGAACGCCGATTTAAACGCTGTGATGTTTGTGGTGAGTGGCAAGATGTTACTGGGCGAAGAGAACATTGGAAGTATCATAAAAATTGTGGCGGAAAAGAACGAAGGAAAAAATCACGTCCTCCAACTGGACGTCGACCAGGACGTCCTAAAAAATATATCACTTTATAAAAGGTAGGTCGATATATGGCTGGCAGGATTGAAAAGCGCGGTGAATCTTATCGCCTTATTGGTTATTGCTTATGGCGGTTATGACGTAAATGGTAAGCAAATAGTCCATAAAAAAACTATTAAAGGTGCAACCGATAAACAGGCCGAAAAACTACTTGCTGAATTTGTAACACAAGTTGATCGTGGGCAGGTGACCACTACCGGAAAACTGAAAATCCAAGATTTTGTTAAAAAGTGGTATGAAGAATACTGCAAAAAGAGGCTGGCCCCAAAAACCCTGGAAACCTATCAACTACATTTGCAAAAACGTATTATTCCCGCTCTTGGTCATATTGATATTGCTAAACTAACGCCTACACAGATAATGTCCTTCTTAAATAATTTAGCGGAACCTGGTCTCCGTTTGGACGGTAAAAGCGGAACTTTATCCGATCATGCAATATGTATTGCTATCGCGTTTTATGCTCTATGCTGAATGATCCTGTAGAGTGGCAAGTCATTGTCGCTAACCCCTGCGACCGGGTAAAGCCGCCAACAGTAAAAAAGAAACAGGCAAAAGCCTTTACCGAAGATCAATCACAAGAAATTATTCGCGCTCTAACCACAGAGGAACTTAAATACCAGGTTATAATATTCTTGGCTATCTCTACCGGCCTTCGTCTGGGAGAACTGGTAGCCCTCGAATGGAAAGATATAAACTTTGAGGAAAAATACTTAACAGTTATGCGTACTAGCCAATCCATTGTAGGACTAGGTACTTTTTGTAAAACACCTAAAAACGATTCGTCTTGCCGGAGAGTTACTTTACCACGGAGTATCATTGATTTGCTCAGAGAATATAAAGCTCATCAGAACGAAATCAGACTACAGCTTGGCGATACTTGGCAAAATTATGACCGCCTTTTTACACAGTGGGACGGAAAGCCAATGTATACCCAAACCCCCTCACAGTGGTTTAGTAAATTTCTTAAACGGCACAACCTGCCACACATTCCTTCTCATGGCTTACGGCATACATCGGCCAGTCTGCTTATAGCACGCGGTACACCACTTAAAAACGTAAGCAGCCACCTTGGGCATACGGACATTAGGACAACTGCTAATATTTACGGACATGCACTACAAAGCGTTGATCAGCAGATAGCAGATACGATGGATTCGATTCTGACTCAAAAAAATGAAGTTAATAAAAGCAAAAAAGGGCAGGATTAACACCTGTCCTTCTTATTTTCTCATTATCAATTTCGTATATTTTAAACCAATTAAAACCCAAACAAAACCCATCATTGCATAAGAAAAGACCTCGCGAACCCACGAGGCCTTGATATTACTTGGAGCCGATAATAGGTTTCGAACCTACGACCCCCTCATTACGAATGAGGTGCTCTACCAGCTGAGCTATACCGGCAAATTAACAATATTATTCTATCTCACCGGCATTACATTGTCAAGGAAACCGACTGGAAAAATCGCTCGCTGCCAAAACTGCACTGACCGCTTTGCATTTCGAAAGGGTATGATGACCACTGTCCATTGGTTGCCACCATGCCCCATTTCTCATATTTTGCACACGCTTTCTTAAACAGCTTCATAACTGGCTGCACGCTGCTGCATAATTGCGTACAACTCGGAACTGTTAATAAAAAGATCACTTACTACAGCAGCATCCAGCTTACGGTTGCTGACCATGCCCCTCATAATGTTTTCAATTTCCTTCAGATCAAGTCCCTGGCGATACGGACGGTTTTCACTGAGGGCGGTAAATACATCAGCGACTGCTACCATACGGGAACCAAGATGAAGGGAGTCTTCCCCGACCCGGAAGGGATATCCGGAACCATCTAGTGTTTCATGATGCAGGGCAGCCCATTCGGCAATTGTCTGAAAGCCGTCAATTTGCTCCAATATGCGGTATGTATAATAGGGATGCTGCTTAATGATGGCAAACTCGCGGTCCGTCAACTTGCCCGTTTTCTCCAATATTGAGTTTGGTATGGCCAGCTTGCCAATATCATGGAACAATCCCGCCACCCGCATCAGCTTTACTTCCGCCTGGCTATAGCCGCGGGCCTGCGCCAGATAGGCAGCAACAGTGGCTACACTCCGGGAGTGAGCACCGGTAAACCGGCTGGTACGGTCAATAATCGTTGCAAAAATTTCCGCAACATCAATAATATCATTAATTTGAAACGGCAGTCTTCCATAGTCATCAATGCTTTGAAAGAAATTCTGATAATAATGGGGATTGGTCAAATCCAGCCAAAAGCTTTCCCGCCGGCCAAAGTCATGCAATGCCTTTACCAGCTCCGGATCAAAAACACTGCCGCTTTGTTTCCGGATAATTGCTAAAATTGCCGGATAATGCTCCAGTATATTATCTTCTGTTAAATGGGCCTCAACCTTATCGGCCAGATTAATAATGCGGGAAAATAAGGGGATAGCTTCCCCTGCCAGGTTGTAGGGGCTTGATCCGTCCCAATGGTCATGGTGATGACGGATAATAGCGGCAAGCGGCCCCAGCTGTTTTGAGTCCTTGAGCAGCAGATAACCCGCCTCGGCATGCTCATAAATATTCGTCTGAGCAAGCTCCATATTCCGGATGCGATGCTTTTCTTCCCAGTTGGAAACGGCACCCAGATCATGGAGTAACCCGGCATAGACCAGAAGATTTCGCTGTTGTTTTTCGACACCCAAGTATTCCGCAATACGGTTTGCAATCATTGCTGTACGCCAATGATGGCGGCCCAGCCCGCCGTTAGAAAGCTCCAGTGCCTGAGATAAAGCTTTAATTAAATTTATGGGGTGAATATTAAATAGCATGTTTTTTCCCCCTTGAGAGAGCAAAAAATGCAGATATGAAACCTGCATTTTCGAAATCGACAAAATTTGCGGTTATTACCTAAATAATAGTATAACAGAGCTGTTTTTTCAACTTTTACTTTTCTACCGGCCCCTGCCATTTCAGCATTCCGCCCGATATGTTATAAACATTGTCAAATCCCTTTTTCAGCAGCCATACGGTTGCTTCTGCACTGCGGGTGCCGCTGCGGCACATAATGTAAACATCACGGTCCCGCGGGATTTCACTGAAGCGCCGTCCTAACTGATTTAACGGAATCAGGGTTGCTCCCGGCACATGTCCTTCCTTATATTCTTCAGTGGTACGCACATCCAGAATATATTCGTTTCCTTCCCATTTTTCCAGTGCTTCCGACTCTTTCAGTTCATGTCCCCGGAGGGCAAGTTTGCGATTTATCAGCTTATAAGCGATAATTCCGGATAAAATTAATAATGCCACCACTAGCAGCGATGCCATTTAAACACCCCTTTCCTTTAGCGACAAGGTGCAAATAAATGCCAAGTCTGCTTCTATTATACTGCAAATAAGCCTGACATTCCAGCTTACAGCAAGAACTCGTCAGCGTTCTTCACGGTTATACGGTATGCCCAGAGCTTCAGGTGCAGCCACACGGCGTGTTTTGGTCTCACGGGTTACTACAATTAATACGGCAATCGTAATGGCATAAGGAAGCATTTTTAGAAAGAACGAGGGAATCATGATCCCAAAATTCTGCAGATGAAAGCCTAACACATCAATTGTCCCGAACAGAAAGCTTCCCAACAGCGCCTTCCCGGGGTGCCATGTTGCAAAAATCACCAGGGCAACGGCTATCCAGCCCCGTCCGGCTGTCATATTCTCCAGCCAGGAGGGTGCGTAAGCCAGCGACAAATACGCTCCTGCCAGGCCGGCAAGCATTCCACCGGCAATCACAAAAACATAACGCATACGAAACACATTGATTCCGGCTAAGTCTGCAGCACCGGGATTCTCCCCTACCGAGCGCAGCTCCAACCCCTTCTTCGTGCGAAACAGAAAAAACCAAAGCAGGGCAACCAAAGCATAACTGAGATAAACCAGCACATCATGTTGAAACAATATCGGCCCCAGCACCGGAATATCGCTTAACACGGGTATGCTTACCGGTCGAAAAGTCGCCGGCAAGGGTAGGCCGATTAGAGACTTACCGATATAGCCACTAAGCCCTGTTCCGAAAATAGTCAGCGCCAGACCGCTGACAACCTGATTGGCCCTGAGGGTAATCGTCAGAAAAGCATGAATCAGCGCCATAAGACCACCCGCAATAACCGCAGCCAGTAATCCCCACCAGGGATCACCAGTATTCAATGCCACCATAAAGCCGCTTACCGCACCGGCAAGCATCATCCCTTCCACCCCGAGATTCAATACGCCCGATAATTCGGAAAGCATTTCCCCAAGGGCGGCAAGCAGAATCGGGGTTCCGGCAATAATACCTGATGCCAAAATAGCAATCCAAATTGATTGTTCCATCAGGCACTCCTCCCTTTTCCTACCCATTTCAAACGATATTGCATAAAGATTTCACCGCCGACAACAAAGAAAAGAATTGCCCCCTGCAGCATGGCAACAGTCGCTGCCGGAAAGCCGCTCGTCTGAATGCTGAAGCCGCCGACCAGCAAGCCGCCAAAGATCACTGATACCAGGACGACCGCCACCGGGTGAAGCCGTGCCAGCCAGGCAATAATAATTGCTGAATACCCGTAGCCGGGAGATATCCCGTGCTGCAGCCGCTGAGTAATGCCGGATACTTCCGTCATACCGGCCACCCCGGCCAATCCGCCGCTGATAAACATGACAAGCAGGATATTTTTAGTATAATTCATCCCGGCATAATTCGCTGCCGCAGCGCTCTCGCCGCTGACGCGGATCTCAAAACCCCAGCGGGTGTATTGCAGCACAATATACAAGACAACCACGCACAAGAGCGCCAGTACAAGCCCTAAGTGAATTCGGGTTACGCCAAAGGCTGGCAAAATAGCTGCTTCCGAGAAAGGTGCTGTAATGGGAAAACCCAGCCCCTTCGGATCTTTCCAGGGACCATAAACCAGATAATCGACCCAGAGGATGCCGATATAATTCATTAACAGCGTGGTAATCGTCTCATTAACCTTATAGTAAGCCCGGGGAATGGCAGGCAGCAGCCCCCATACACCTCCTGCAAGAAAACCTGCAGCAATCATAGCCGGGAGCAGCACTACCGCGGGCCATTCGGGAAAGCTCAGCGCTACCCAGGTAGCCCCAAAGGCTCCCATATACAGCTGTCCTTCTGCACCGATATTCCACAGCTGCATGCGAAAAGCCAGCGCTACAGCAAGACTGCATAAAATAAGCGGTACTGCTTTCACGACCGTCTCCGCCAGGCCATAAGCCGAGCCAAAAGCGCCCTCCAGCATCAGCAGATAAACATCTACAGGATTTTTATCGGTAAGAGCGATAAATATCCCGGCGAAAGCCAAGCCTACCACAATTGACAGCAGCGGTACTGCAATCATCATCACTTGAGAAACCGCTCCGCGCTTTTCCCAGCGCCAGCCTGACAGTATATTAAACAGCATGTTGATTCAACATCCTTTTTCCGGCCATCATCGCCCCTACCTCTGCCACTGTTGCGGCCTGGGGATGAACAATACCCATAATTTCCCCTCTGTGCAAAACAGCAATCACATCACTCAAGGCGAAAAGTTCATCTAACTCTTCGGAAATAAGCAATATGGCCTTACCGGCCTCCCGCTGTGCCAGGAGCAGCTCACGCACTGCCGCCATTGCTCCTACATCCAGACCTCGCATCGGATACACCACCACCAGCAGGCGCGGATCGGCATGAATTTCTCTGGCCAGCAGAAGCTTTTGCAGATTGCCGCCTGACATCATTTTCACGGGATTAAAAATATT
>JAEYSJ010000058.1 GCA_023434855.1 Bacillota bacterium
CACTTCAGGAACAACAGGCACACCGAAGGGGGCTGTTTTGACCCATAAGAATCTTATCAGCAACGCTAGGGCTCTTAGGGATGCTCTCCCGGTAAATTCTACGGATAACGTCCTTTGCGTTCTTCCCTTATACCACTGTTTTGCCTGGACTTGCACGATACTCAATTCGCTGTTTTGCGGGGCATCTATTACTATACTAGAGGCGTTTTCTCCAAAAGAAACGATAGCTGTCATTAAGAAATATCGCGTGACAGTAGTATATGGAGTTCCGCCTATCTATAACTTTCTGTCGCGAATAGGTGAGACCGAGGAACTGGCTAGCGTTAGGTTGTTTATATCTGGCGGTGCTTCACTGCCTAAAATGGTGGCCCAGCGTTTTTTCAAAAAATTCGGCAGGAATATTGTTGAGGGATACGGACTTTCGGAAGCTTCACCCGTAGTAACCATAAATCCTCCCGAAAAAATAAAGTATCATTCAAGTGGTAAACCTCTCCCGGGATTGGCGGTAAAGATTGTAAATTCAAAAGGGGAAGAACTTTCGCCTGGTGCAGTAGGAGAGATAGTGGTGAAAGGGCTTAGTGTAATGCAGGGCTACTATAATCTCACGTTGGAATCCTCAACAGTGCTTAGAGAAGGATGGCTTCATACCGGGGACTTAGCTTACCGGGATGCAGAAGGATACTTCTACATCGTCGACCGATTAAAAGATATGATCATATCGAACGGAGAAAATATTTATCCTAGAGAAATTGAAGAATTATTATACGCTTACCCCAGTATCGCGGAAGCTGCTGTTGTGGGGGTTCCGGATGAGCTGCACGGACAGGTGGCCTGTGCTTATCTTGCTTTGAGAGAAGGGTATGTATTTGATAAAAAAGCAATGAGAGAATATCTTTTGGCCAATCTTGCCAGCTACAAAATACCTCGTATTTTCATCCTTCAGGATGCACTGCCCAAAAATCATACAGGTAAAATATTGAAGCGAGTTCTTGTCGAACAAATTGAAAACTGTATTTGATAAATGAAAAAATAAGCAAAGGGAAGATAAAATGAAGAGGGTTGCACTTTTTACCATAATTCCCGTGCTTTTCTATAAAAACTCGTTTGCCTAGACGTGGTCTAGGCGTTATTTTCGTGAGGGGGTGTTAAACCTTACGCAAAATGTTGCAGGTATCTTACGAAAAGGTGCGACACCTTCCAGAATATATACTGTCCTAATTTTATAATGGAAAATTATACTATAAAGAAGGAATTTGTAAATTTTTATTGAAATTATCATAATAAGGTAGAAAAATGTAAAAAAATACTATTAACAGCACATTAATTAACATATACATCAGAGCATGTTATCGACCATTAAAGAATGACGTTGCAGCTAAAGAATTGGCCACGAATTAACTTACGACGAAAAAATTTACAAGACCTTACAGATAGTGGAATTAAGGTTGTCTCACCTTCTCTTGTTTGGACGTATATACGGTCGTGGCACAAAAAAATAGTAGTACGAATTGAGGGGATAATATGCAAAAATGGTTTAGAAAAATTCAACCTTCTAAAGACCAGGTGACGAGTGAAAATACTCACACGGCGCCTGTCGCAAAATTAGAAGATATTCAGGAATCATATGTATCGGTAGCAGAATTAAACTCCTTTACTATTAACAAACTCTGTAATGTGGCTGGTGGCGTAGCTTTTGTTATAGGTTTTGTTTCGCCTGACAACAATTTTAGCCAACTGGCGACAACAGTAAAAGGCTTATTGCCAGCTAATACTGCCTTTATAATGATATCCACCGCAGGTGAATTATGTAATGACGGCACTAATGCATCTTTATATAAACCTGCGAATGAAAATCGCAAGAAAATTCTTCTCCAAGCCTATTCCAAAAAAATAGTAAAAAACTGCCAAATTATATCTGTTTCTCTTGCTAACGATGACCTTAAAAAAGGCGTTGTTGAAAAGAGTGTTGATGATCGGGTTGCGCAAATAAAATATGAACTAGAGAAAGTTCCGCTGAAGTTTAGCATCAACAGTCATAATACGGTAGCTTTAGCCTATGTTGATGGTTTATCAAGTTCTGAAACATTTTTTATGCAAGCCGTTTATGCAAGTAAAAAATTCCCATGCCCATTTGTCGGCGGATCGGCAGCAGGCAATTTGGATTTTTTAAATACTTATATTTATGATGGTAATGTTGTTAGACAAAACTGCGCTGTAGTTTGTTTGCTGAAGTTACATCCCCATTATTCCTATGGTATTTTTAAAACGCAAGGATTTACTAAAGATGCGGGTGAATTTATTGTATCAGATTCAAGTTCGGCCTTGCGTTATGTAAGTAAAGTATTTGATGAGAATTATAACAGTATTAGCTTTATTTCTCTTCTTAAAAAACGCTTTAACGTACAAACGGTAGACCAGTTAAATAAAATGCTTGAGTCGCACGGATTTGCTGTTGAAATTGGCGGTGAAATGTTTGTGCGGGCCATAGCAAGAATCGATGAGGAAAACGACAGAGTCTATTTTTTCTGCGATATAGCTATGGGCGAAAAACTTTTTGTTGTACGGCGTGCTTCGTTAGTTGAGACGATTACGACAGATTGGCAAAGTTTTATTAGCGGCAAACCGAAACCTATAGGCGGGATTATAAATGATTGTATATTACGCCGGTTATTTAATGCGGAAACAATTGAAAAAGTGAATGTTTTTCCGGACATTTCTGTAGCAGGCTATTCTAGTTTTGGCGAATTATTAGGATCAAACATTAATGAAACGATGACAGGAGTATTCTTTTTTAATACCGAGACTGTGGACGATTTCTCTGATGAATATGTTGATAAAATGCCAATTTACTATAGTAACTTTGAGAAATATTTTTTAGAACGGCAACTAAGCCAAATTAAGATAGTGAACAAGCTGCGCGGCAAGGTTATTGAATTATTAAATACGAATAGCAGCAACATTCCCATTGTTTTGGATAATGTCAACAGGATAGGACAACAAGTTCGCAGCATTGGAGATGACACAAAAAATTTATTACAAGTACTTACCCAAAATATGCACGGCGTAAACGAACTGATTTCTGTAAATAACCAAATTGCACCGACCATCGAAGCCTTGACTAGCAGCACGAAAGAAATTAAGAATGTATTGACATTAATAATGAATATTGCCGCGCAGACTAATCTATTAGCCTTAAATGCCGCTATTGAAGCGGCGCGGGCAGGTGAGCAAGGACGTGGTTTTGCTGTAGTTGCCGAAGAAGTTCGAAAGTTGGCACAGAATACCCAGGATAGCCTAAATCAAACCAACGCTTCAATTAACAGACTATTTGAAAGTGTTCAAGAAATATCGGCAAAATTAAAATCGAGCAATGATTTTTCCTGCAAATTCCAAGACGATATGGACAAATTCAATACAGATTTAAATAGTGTCGCTTCGGAAATTATAGGTGCTGTAGATATAATATCTTCATCAATAGAACGTATTGCTGACTTTGATTCATTAAATGAAACCACGCAAAGCGAACTGACTAAAGTATCGAATTTAGTTCGCTTTATGGAACGTGATGAAAGATAATACACAATTTCCTTCCTTTTTTCCCGGCTTACGCCGGGATTTTTTATTGCAAGATGATATATATACGCAGCAAAAAGCTAGAACGAATAAGACAACCTGTTTTATAGCAAGCATTCATATCAATTTTGCGTTAAGCATAAAAATAACCATGATACTCCTAAATGGAGTTCGATGGTTATTTTTATAGGTACTCAAAGAAGTTTTACTTAAATATTGCTCCTGGGACAAAGAATTATAAGTGGGGGTGACAAACTTGAAGATAATAACATCCGGATTTAGACGTAAGTATTACTACTATGGTACAGCATTCCTTGTTGTTATATGCATTTTATTCGGGGTTTTGGGTCTTGATTATCTGGACGAACGTGAACTGGCCGCCGTACCTGGCCAACCTACCAATCCGCCATCCGGAAGTATAAGCATTGTTATTAAAATACCTGAACGTATATTAGAGGTTCAGTCCGATGGCCAATTATATAAAAAATATCGCGTTGCTGTTGGTAAGAGTGAAACACCAACTCCTGTTGGCGAATGGAAAGTCGTGTGGAAAGATTATAACTGGGGTACAGGTTTTGGTACCAGGTGGATGGGATTAAATGTTCCCTGGGGGATTTATGGAATTCATGGGACGAATAATCCATGGTCAATCGGCCGGTTTGCAAGTCATGGTTGTATACGTATGCGTAATAAAGATGTAGAAGAATTATTTGAATGGATTCCCATTGGAACACTTGTACATATTGAGGGGAAAAAAGTTAAGGTACAGCGAGTACTGAAATATAAAACGACAGGACCTGATGTAGTTGTTTTACAGTTAAAGCTAAAGGAATTAGGATATCTAAACGAGCGTGCTGACGGAATCTATGGATTGGCTACAGAATCGAGTGTAAAATCATTTCAATCTGACCGCGGACTCGAGGCAACAGGCATTGTCGACAAGGAAATGCTAAATCTCCTGGAGATAGAATAAGCGGATTAAAAATAGTAGTTAGGACTTAACACTGATTTTAATAAGCTGTGAAACACGCCAAAAACCTAGCATTTGCTAGGTTTTTGGCGTTAAATAAGTTATGCAGGATTTTCCCTGGATAACTTATATTATTTTAGAGCAAAAACGACTTATTAAATTTTTTTGTAAATTAGGTTCTTGCGGGGTTAAACAGGCGTACTATCCATAGCAGGATTACGGCTCCAATTACGCTGGTAATCAGCTCGCCAATCAGCCCACCCATAATTATGCCGAAAAAAGATAGCGCAAATCCGCCTATTATTGCACCTACAATACCGACAATTATATCTACCCATATTCCGAATCCATGACCTTTAACAAGCGTCCCTGCGAGCCAGCCAGCAACTGCACCGATTATGAGGAACCAAATTGTATTACTTATCACAACAACACCTCCTTTGAATATAGTATTGCCAGGAGAGACGAATCTATTTAAATGTAGTAGTAACCATTAGCCTTCTATTTCCCGATTCTAGATTAACATGCTTTTAATCTTGGCTTTAAATGCGCGATACCGGTGTTGTTTTTTTAAAAAAGAGGGGCAATTCTTTAAACTTGCCGGAACTTGCCGGAACATCTCCATAGCTCTTTCCCGATGTCCTTCTCGCTGGAAAACAACACCTGCCTCATAGAACAATTCAGGGCTCTCATATTCGTATATTTTCTCTAGATATGCTTCAATCTGGTCTTGAGATTCTTGCCGTCTTAAGCTGTATTCCATTAGATACACATAAGGAAGACCGTATTTTATTTTTGGATTTAATCGCAGGGCATTTTCCATTGCTATCTTTCCGGCATCCAATGCACCGGTCCTAATTCGGGCCACTCCTAAATAGTATTCAATATCAGGGTGGTCAGGGATTAGATCATGCGCTTTTTCCAAGTTGTGCCGGCCGTCATTCATATTTCCGCTTTCCACCTGAAGTGCCCCTAATTCATAATAAGTAAGCCCTGGGGAAGGGCTGAAATCAAGCTCTCGTTTTAGTTTGGCAATTTTTTGCCAACTTCTCAGCGGACGAGTGAAATCCGGTATGACACCGATATACCGTCTATCAATGATAATATAAATAATTGCCATTAACACTAAAGCCTCCACTGGATTTTCAAAGAACATTCTTAAAATAGCATATAAAAAGAAAAACTTAATAATAACACCTCCCCAAAGTAGCCTTGGATTACTATGCGTAGTTTGTTAGCAGTAATATTTTACACTTCTAACCATCTTATTTCTAGTAGATTATATGGCTGTAAAATCTGCTGTTATTATTGCCAATAAAATCAAAGGTATTGCATATGCATGACTTGCGAACAAAAAGAGACGGATCAGAGTGATTACGAAAAAGTTGTAAAAACAAAGCAAGAAGAGATCAAAAAAAGAAATTACAACTGTTAGCTCCACCTTGGGTATAATAAGTAGGTAGATGCCTGTCCTAAATTCGTAGCCAAGAAGGATGCCAGATTAAGAAGATTACCATGAAAGATTACAAGGCAACAGCGAGGCCCATCCTCTAGAATGTAATCTGTCTCAGAAGGGAGTTATTTTATGGCTAAGTTCCCGTCGAAACATCTCAAGTCCCAGTTTTTCAATAAACGGATTCTTATCTTACTGGTTATTGCATTATTTTGTATTGTTGGCATTGTCCGTATTGGGACTTACCACCCAGAAATCGAGGCCGAAACAACATCCCCCACCGTTACTTTACCGGGGCGGTTTTCCGTTACTTTTCCCATCCAGGGGGAAGCAGCAGTTGGCACGGATGATTTCGGAGTAATCGCGTCTTCGCCTGATCAAAGTCCTGTTCCCATTGCCAGTGTGACTAAAATTATGACAGCTTATCTTGTCTTAAAGGCGTACCCTTTGCAGCCAGGGGAAGAAGGGCCTACCTTAACTATGACGACGCAGGATGTTTCTGATTATATTGATGATTTAGCGCAAGGTGGTTCCGTTTTAGAGGTTGAGGCAGGAGAAAAATTAAGCGAGAGACAACTTCTAGAAGCTTTGATGCTGCCATCTGCAGACAACATCGCGACTACCCTTGCGCGTTGGGTTTCCGGTTCGGAAAATGCGTTTGTCGCCGAAATGAACGAGACAGCTAAATCTTTGGGTATGATGCAAACTCACTATGCGGATACAAGTGGCTTGAATCCGGCAAGCATAAGCAACGCGGTGGATCAAATAAAGATCGCCCAAGTTGTCATGAAAAACCCGGTTTTCCGGGAGATAGTGGCTATGCCGCAAGCTAACCTCCCCGTTGCCGGAATTGTTTATAATGCGAATAGAATGCTTGGAGAGCATGGAATTGTTGGGATTAAAACAGGCAATACAATGGCAGCCGGCGGTTGCTTCGTGTCTGCAGCACCTATAGGCAATGGGACGGAACCACATTTTATTCTGGTGGTGGTACTTGGCCAAAGTCCAACTTACCTACCCTTGCACAGTGCCCTAAATGCGAATGCCAAAATTTTGGACGAAGTCCTAACCGAGTTTAGACTATATACTCTAACGCCCCCGCCGAACGGTTTTGGGCAGATAACCAATGCGTGGCACTGTGATAGTACCTTATACTCTCCTCAACCTATACAAATTTTGGGGTATCCCGGGATGAACGCTTCTCTTTCCATTAATCTTATGAAAACACAATTACCAATCCCGCGTGGTACGAATATGGCAACTTTAAGGGTTCAATCTGGAAAGTCCGTTCAGGATTTTCAACTGCAAAATTCGGAGCAAATCAATCCCCCAGGTGTTTTATGGCGATTATTCCGAAATAGCTATGAATGAAGGTAACCTTATCTATCTTGACATGTATGGGTTGGTTTTATTGAAGTTTGGCGGCATACCATAAACATAGGAAAAAATCCGCAGCATTGTTGGATTGCTAATACTTGCAGTACCAAAATGAAGTGCCCCCTGTCTACGTGACAGGGGTTAAATAAGTTGAATTTATGTTCTCCTAGACGTGGTCTAGGCACTTTTTTGTGAGGGGGAGGTAAATGTGTAAACCAGGTATTTGCACTATTCTACTGCAATAATATCATAAATAGGTATTGACATTAATTAATTTTGGTATATACTTAAACTAATCAATGGGAATATATGGAATTGATGGAATTTTTTACTGTGAATTTTCTGCTGACTTTTTCAGATTTGTAGCAAGCGTAAGGAAAGATTTAGTCGGTTCGATAAAACCGTAACAGACTTAAGTATTACGAGCAGGATAAACTGCGGAGCGTAATCAGGAGGCGATGGTAATGGCAGAGAAGAAGAGTAGTAAGGTGGGCCGTCCTAAAGTCAAAGAAAAAAGACAACCACGTTCCTTTAAAGCGACCGAGGAAGAATGGCAGCGAATCTCTAAACTTTTAAAACAGATTGATAGCCCGAAAGCAGTAGCAATTATTACCGCTTTAGAAAGCTATCTTAATTCAAGTTCATTAGAAACAAGTAAAGAAAAAATGGGGTAAATCTCTCCTTGTTGATGCAGCGAGGCGGTGTTTATTGTGAGATTAGGCGTTACCCTATGGGATTTATCATATTACAGTTTTCAGCGGTATCTGGGGAAAATTATTACATATTGACTCCTGATACCTATTTTTGTTTTGATCTAGATAATCAATAAGTTCGTTTGTTGTCCACGAATTGTTCACAACTATTTTGATTATCTCATCAACATTACAGCTATCTATCGTAACATCAATGAGGTTAATGCCATTTTCTCGTGGTTTTAAAATTACTCTGTGTTTGTTATTTTCTAACGTCCAACTGGCTAGTAACATCCATTGGGTTTTAAACATAACGTTCCCTCCTAATGTATTATAAAAAGTATTTCAACATTTGATTTCTTATATCCTCCAGATATGGGATATTATACTGCAGACTTAAGTCACTTTTGTAAGAAATTTAATTTTTTATATCAAACTTGGATGCTGAAAAATGCATAGTAGAATAAAGACTGTGTTGAAAGGGGTAAATTTTATGAGTGTAAGAAAAGACTATGATGAAAAACTCATTAAAATTAGTGAACTAATTAGCTGGATGGGTGAACGAACTACAACTTTCATTGCTGGGGCGGTGGAGGCTCTAGGGGCATTTGATAGTACGAGTGCAAAAAATATTCGATGTTATGAAAGTGAAGTAGATATATTACACCGAAAAATTGAAGAGAAATGTATTATTCTCATAGCTACTAAGCAACCTGTGGCAAATGATTTGCGTTTCCTCATATCCAGCATTAAAATTTCCGCCGAAATGGAGCGAATTGCTGATTATGCAAACAATATTGCTAAAATAACTCAGAGAAAGCTTTCTAAATTGGATTTAGAGCCAGTTTATCATTTAGGTGTTGCTATCAGAGAAATGGGGAGTCTAGTTATTTGTATGCTATCCGATACGGTAAAAGCCCATGAAAATAAAGATTATGTTTTTATCAATATTGCTAAAGAACGGGACGTAGCAGTTAACAAGGCTAATAATGATCTATTCAAACAAATGATCGATACCGGTAGCAAAAATAGTAATGTCCAGGCAACAATTTTAGAATTGTATACGGCCACGCGCTATCTTGAACGAGCTGCGGACCGAACGGTAAATATTGCAAAATGGGTATTTTATATGGAAACCGGGTTTCAATATGCTAAGAAAACTAACCCCGACTTTATAACAGCAAGAATTGGGTAAGGATTTCACTAAAAAAGTGATGGTTTGGCTTTCCATTTCTGTTTGTTAAAGCGGTGTGTGCTGAGAAACAATTAGTATCATTTTCTTGAGATTTTACCGGAGTATAAAATTTTTTTAAGAGCATAGATATGACGAAGCCGGTTGGGGTGGTTAAAAGTCACCTTGGCCGGTTTTTGATGTATACTAATAATTAACTGCATTATGTTATAATGTAAACAAAGATCTATATAGGGTGCTAGGTGCTAGTGGACTAACTATTGAAATAAGCAAGCTGACTGAGTGATTTGATTCAAGATTAATCATAAAGGATAAAGGAGCAAAATATACGATGAATCAGGCGCAATTTAATCAGATTAAAAAAGTGCTTTCCAATATTACCGAGCTAAGCAAGTTTTACAAGGATAAATTTACCGGAATTGATCTTTCTGCCATTCAGAGTCCAGAGGATTTTGAAAAGATGCCGTTTACTACTAAAAGTGACTTAAGAGACGCCTATCCCTTAGGTCTGCAAGCAGTTCCAGACAGGGAAATTATCCGTATTCATTCATCTTCCGGTACGACAGGAACTCCGGTTATCATCCCTTATACGAAACAGGATGTAACCGATTGGGCTGAAATGTTTAAACGCTGTTATGAAACAGCAGGATTAACCAATTTAGATCGTGTTCAAATCACGCCCGGGTATGGTCTATGGACTGCAGGAATAGGCTTTCAAACTGGGGCAGAACTGTTAGGGGCAATGGTCATTCCAATGGGACCGGGGAATACGGATAAACAAATTCAAATGATGAGAGATTTAAAAAGTACGGTTTTATGTGCCACTTCTTCCTATGCACTTCTTCTGGCAGAAGAAATTACTAAACGCAAAGTAAGAGATAAAATTCATCTTAAAAAGGGAATAATTGGTTCAGAACGCTGGGGGGAAAAAATGCGACGCCGCATAGCCAATGAGCTCGGAGTTCAACTCTATGATATCTATGGACTGACTGAGATCTATGGGCCGGGTATTGCAATGAGTTGTGATGAAGAGTGTGGCATGCATTACTGGGATGATTATTTTTATTTTGAAATTATCGATCCCAATACCGGCAAGCAGGTTCCTGATGGTGATATCGGTGAGCTGGTTATCACAACTCTCAGAAAAGAGGGAGCTCCACTGATCCGCTATCGTACGCATGATTTAACACGGTTTATGCCAGGTGAATGTGCATGCGGTCTGAAGTATCCTAGGATTGATACGCTTATTGGACGCACCGACGATATGGTAAAGGTAAAAGGGACCAATATTTTCCCGGGGCAGATTGATGAAATGTTGCGGGAAGTGGAAGGAGCAAGCAGTGAATATCAGGTGATTATTGATCATCTAAATGGCAAAGACGTTGTGACTTTGTTTTTTGAAACCGAACATGCGGCAGATAAAGAAATAGTTATGCACAATGTTCGACAGCAATGTAAGACAAAAATCGGTATTACTGTAGTGCCAAAGGCTGTTTCAATTGGCGAGCTGCCGCGAAGTGAGAAAAAATCCACGCGGATCTTCGATAATCGGTATTAAGAGTTATATACGGCTGTTGTGGGAAGATTATTTTAATGACTGAAAAAAGCATTTTAGATCTTCTTTAGTATTAGCGGATAAAACGTGCCATCTTTGTTCCTGAATAGCGCCTTCTAACGCACACAACTTACTAAGACAAACGGTATTGTCAATATTTTTTATTTTTATAAAAGCCGATTTACTTCCTAATTGTTTTAGCATTTCAGGCGTTTCAATCCCGGCATCAATGAGTAATTTTTCTAGTTTTATGCCTATATTTGGCAAATCAGATAATTTATTCATTACTATTCCTCCTGCATTTTATATCTTGCTTTTTTATTCACCAAATAATTCCAGATACCTGCAAATATTAACGTACGATTTACCTATTGCAGTAAGGGAATACTACGATAAATTTATTTTTTCAGTAATTACTGCCGGAAACGAAGGGAAACGAAATGAGATTAATGTTTAGTCATAGTATACAATCTGCTAATTTGCGTTGGTTTATTTTAGCCAACGTTTTATTGGGCACATTTATGGC
The DNA here is from genome assembly GCA_023434855.1 of Bacillota bacterium. The sequence continues at coordinate 11,339 of JAEYSJ010000058.1, forward strand.
TACTTTAGATAGCAGTATTATTAATGTAGCCCTGCCAACCATTTCAACGCAATTGAAGGCGGCATTATCAATAGTCCAGTGGGTGGTTGTTTCTTATTTGCTTGCTATTGTAAGTCTGCTACCGATCTTTGGACGCCTGGCTGATCTATTAGGCAGAAAGAAAGTTTACTCAGCAGGTATTCTTGTATTTACGATAGGATCGGCTCTTTGCGGACTTTCCGGCAATATCTGGATGCTTGTGGGAATGAGGGTTTTGCAAGCAGTAGGAGCTTCCATGATGATGGCTAACAATCAAGCCATTATCGTATCCAGTTTTCCTATTACGGAAAGAGGGCGGGCTTTAGGCTTACTCGGTACCTTTGTCGCCTTAGGTTCACTGTCAGGGCCGGCGTTGGGTGGCTTCTTAATAAGCTGGGTAGGCTGGCGGTCCATTTTTTATGTCAACGTCCCTATTGGAGTTATTGGTTATCTGATGGCACAAATTGTTTTACCTGTTGATAAGGGTAAGAAAGAAGTATCCTTTGATTATATGGGAAGTTTCCTTTTTACTATTGGTTTAATAGGGATATTATTTGCTGTTAATAACGGCAACGATTTTGGCTGGATTTCACCTGTAATTCTTATATCTTTGTTTTTGGGAATTATCTTGTTGGCAGTTTTCTTCTTTATCGAATTGCGGCTTGAACATCCTTTGATCGATTTCAGTATCTACCGGAACCGTGTTTTTATGTTGGGAAACTTTGCGGCGTTCCTTAATTTTACCGCTACTTTTGCTAATGCGATACTGATGCCTTTTTATCTGCAAAATGTCCTGCATTATCCCACCTCCGAAGTTGGGCTTATGATGGCTTTCTTACCTGTTTGCATGGCAATAGCAGCACCTATCAGTGGGTATGGCTCCGATAGATTCGGACCGATATGGTTTACTACTGTTGGCCTGCTGCTTAACACAGCGGGATTGTTATATCTATTATCGGTGACAACTCATTCAACATTCTGGCAAATTGTCCCCAGTCTTATTTTAGTGGGAGTAGGTACCGGTATGTTCCAGCCTCCTAATAATAGCTTTGTTATGAGCTCGGTTCGGAAAGAGCAAATTGGAATAGTAAATGGTCTTAATGCCCTAATTCGCAGCCTGGGTATGATCCTGGGGACATCTTTATCGGTGCTGCTGCTGGAAAGATTGCAAGCGAGCCTGTTATCGGGAATTGCCAACCCGACGCCATATCAGTCTGCGACCAGTTTTGTGGAAGCCTTCCACATAGTAATGGCTACTGCTGCCGTGATCTCCGTATGTGCCGCAATTATTTCTTTTAGCAGGAAAAGTTATATTTTGGCACAAAGTTAACACGACGATAGCCCAAGGGGTTGCGGGTTTGGGATAAATTAAATGAGTGAATTTATGTTCGCCTAGACATTGTCTGGGAGTTTGTTGCAAAAGTCATTTTGGTGCAAGCCCGTCCACAATATATCTACATTTATCTAACGATAAACCCTATATATTGTGGACATTTTGGATGATTCAAGGGTTTTGCAACAACCTCCTAGGCCTTTTTTTGTTGAGAGGTCGGTAGTAACACGCGAAAATAAAAGTTTACACGAAATTTGGGAGGTATTTTGCGAAAGAGTAAGGAATATTATGGAAAAATGAGAGGCGGGAGGGCTCGATAAATGAAAATCAGATGCAAGTTGACCATATTATGCATGGTTTTTATGCTATTAATGTCCATATCAGCTATTTCATCGGTATATGCAAGCACAAGTATACCGATTTCTTACCTTGATTATCACAGTCGGTATACATTTGATATGAAAGATATCAAGGGTACGCATTATATGGTTTATATTTTTTCGGATGATGAAAAACAACTGCCGATTGGGAAAAACTCGTGGTTTAGTGAAAAAGATCAAGTTTTTAAAGGTAACTATTCCACCGCAATTGTATCGCAGCATAGTAGAGTCGCAACGACGCAGGATTGTAAATTATTTGGCTTCGGCAATAAAGATTATACGGAAGGTACTTTTAACACAAATGACACTGCTTTTAAAAACAAGGCATATGTAATTAGGTCTAAATATAGTGGGCAGCCAGATATTTTAGTAGTTGCACAACAAGTAACCGGAAGCGGTGATGCAAATATAAGAGCATTTTTCGTAGAGGATGGTACGCTGTATTTAATATATTGGCAAAATAAATATGGTAGTATATTTAAGAGTATTAATACCAACGGATTTAAAGCTATTGAAAATTTAGACGCAATGTCGTTTAAAAGCTTTGAATGGGCACGAAGTATGGAATATACAGGTGAATTAGAAGACAAGTGGAAATTAGATTTATCGCGGCGTACTATGGTTTTTGGAGAGCAAATTCTCTTGAATAAGGCTTGGACAAAAAAATCACAACAGTAACTTAATAAAAAAACATAAGAGCAAACCAACCGGTTTGCTCTTATGTTTGTGCGAAGGTATTAGATCCGGTTATCCTTCGATTGTGATCGTTTGGGAATTCTCCCATAATCCATGGATATTACAATACGCCAAAGCTAACAAGGTGCCGGAACTATTTAGCTTCACGATCGTTTGGCCGGATGGCTCGGTATATGCGGGACCCTTATTGGCTCCGTCTGTCGATTCACCATGTGAGTTGAACTCTAAGGCGCTAAGTTCATAAGCGAATTTGCCGGCATCTGGTTTGAAAAATAGTTTGATCCAGCGAATATGATGCTCTGTGGTATTGGGGTGGGCAATTTCCTTGCCTACGCTTACCGTAATCGCTATTTTTTCCCCCGCTTTGCCAGTAGCCGGAGCGTCTATTACCGGCACATGTTTTTCCGTTTTCCAGTCGGCACTTTGTATTAGGTCAGTAAATTTCACTGATATCCCCCCTGTATATGATTTTTGGTAAACTTAGGATGAATTTAGGCTTGTTTGAATTGAGATTTATCAACACCACAAACAGGGCAAACCCAGTCGGAGGGAACTTTATCCCAGGTAGTTCCAGGCGAAACATTCTGACCGAGATCACCTTCAGCCTCATCATAAATGTAACCGCACACTACACATTCGTATTTAGCCATCAAAATCACTCCCTTCTTTATTATGCAATATGCTGCAGATTAATTTCCCGCGATCAACATGGAATTGTATTGGCTTTCATTGAGATAAATTATTTTTTTTATATACATTGTAATATTTTTGCCTTAAAGTCCAAAAATATTTCCCTATGAAATAAAAATATTGGGGGTAATTTATTTTATATTATGGAGGTAATTTTCATTTTATGCAGAAATAGACTACACGCGTCCGGAAATTTATTTGCTTACTATTACTCTACAGGAGGATATATATGTTTCCGATGAAAATATTATTGGTGGAAGACGACCCCGGCCATGCCCGGTTGATTGAAAAGAGCTTGCGCCGAGCCGGGATTACGAATGATATCACAGTATTCGATAATGGACAGGGCGTTCTTGATTATCTAAGTACTCCCCCTTGCGGGGATGGAACTTATAAATGTGTTTTGATCTTGTTAGATTTGAACCTGCCTATCCTTAATGGCTATCAAGTTCTGGAACGGTTAAAAGCAGACGAGGGGACAAAACATATTCCGGTCATTATTTTGACTACCACCGGTGTTCCGCAGGATGTAGAGCGCTGTTACAACCTGGGATGTAATATTTTTATCGCCAAACCGATTCAGTCGGATGAATTCAGCGAAGCTATCAGGAAATTAGGGATGCTATTGACTATTATAAAAGTTCCTCCGTTTAATTGTCCATAGGCAAAGAAGATGTGTTTCCGGCTGACAGTCTATACGGTGAGGCAGGTCCGCCATTTGAAAAAATGTGATGTTAACATTAAGAAAGTCTGACAAAACCGAAAGCAGTAAGCAAGCATTAACTGGGCTTACTGCTTTTTTGATTATGGTGAAGATTAACGTTTAGGTTGATTAACTGCAACCGCGGAGGCTGCTGCTGCTCCGGCCGAAGCGGTAGACGCCGTATCGCCTGATTTTATAACTGTGTCCTTCATTGTGTGAAGTTCGTTGCCAATTTTTCCGAGAAGTATGGTCCGTTCCACCGTTTGTTACAGAATCAGGATAATTATTCGACAATTTGAAGGATTTTTACCTCTTAATGTCTAAAAATATACAGTTACTATACAGCGAATCTTTTCCAGAACAATAAGATATAAGGAGGTGTGGTTTTTGTTAATTTGTTTTTTAAGGTCGCTAATTTTAACTTTTTTCTTTAGGATAAATAGGTTTAACAGCTTCGCTCATTTACCTAAAGTTTCATATAAAAACCTCGTTTGTTTATTTGTTATCTTATTAGTTCTCATGGTGACGTCGACTCCATATTCCTACGCCGCCGGTACGAAAAAAATTCTGATTCTATATTCGCAGAATCAGGACTTTCCCGCTTATCAGGTTTTTACAAAAGGATTTAAGGACCGGTTACAGCAACTTGGTGTAGCTGGAGTCGAGTATTCATATGAGTATTTGGAGATAGCCAAGTATTCTGCTGATAAGAATTACACCGCTAATGTTGCTCAATTTTTGCAAGAGAAATACAAAGCTAACCAGCCGGATATTGTGGTTACCTATCTTAACGACGCTGCCAATTTCATGCTGCAATATGGTGGTCAAGCCTTCCCTGGTGTACCTGCAGTATTTAGTCTGACGGAGGCGGAAGGGGTAACCCATACTACCGAGCTGCCAGCCAACTATTTTGAAATTTATGGAACCTATGACATGCGGGTTGCCATACGAACCATTCTTCAAACTAAACCGGATACGAAAAAGGTTTACGTTGTGGTCGATGATTCCGAGGTCGGCCGAAAAACAGCATTGTCCTTTCGGGGCGCGTCGGAGCCCTTCGCCGGGCAAATAGAATTCGTATATCTAAACAATCTGCCTTTTGCTCAACTGCTGGAAACTATCAAGGGAATTGGGGATAATTCGGTCATTTTTTACCTCTACATATTCAGGGATAAGGAAGGCAATGTTTTTGTCCCGGCTGAAGCCCTTCAAAGAATGTCTGGGGTGACCCGGGTTCCGATTTTTGGTGCTGTCTCAACTTATGTGGGCCGGGGAACTGTCGGCGGCTATGTAGGTAGTCAGGCGGTTATCGCAACGAAAGCTGCTGAAGTGGCCAAAGATGTGCTTGTTGGCAATACAGCATCACATGTTCCCACCGAGAAATTTGAATCCGGGCAATACGTCTTTGATTGGCGGGAACTGAAGAGATGGGCAATTGACGAGTCAAGTCTTCCTGCCGGGAGCAGGGCTGAATACAAGCAGCTTACAGTGTGGGAGGCATACCGTTGGCCGATAATCGGCGGAATAGTACTAATCCTGCTGGAAGGCGCACTAATTTTCGGCCTGTTTCTCAATCGGCTGCAACAGGCAAGGGCAGAGAAAGTGATATTGAAATTGAATTCCGATTTAAAAGAAAATATGCAGGAACTTCAGGAACTCAACACGACACTGGAAGAGGAAATCACGGAGCGGCAGGCTGCACAGGAAGCACTAAACGCCAGTGAAGACAGGTATCGTGACCTTTTTAACCATATGCAGGACTCGTTTTCTTATCGCAAGGTGATATTTGATGAAATAGGCAGACCGGCAGATCTTGAGTATGTGGCGATAAACCCGGCGTATGAAAGCATGACAGGCTGCAAGGCTGCCGACATAGTAGGCAGACGCTTTACTGAAATTTATCCCGGTTGTCAAAATGAACCATTTAATTGGGTCGAGGTATTGGGGAATGTGGCAAAATGCGGCGAACCATTGTCTTTCGAGCAATACTTTGCGCCTGCCGGAAGGTGGTATCGGGTATCTGCATATAGTCCCAAACCGGGATTTGTCTCAGTCATCTCAGAAGACATCACCGAGCGCAAATTCACTGAACAAGCGCTGCAGGAAAGTGAAGAAAAATTTCGTACAGCGATAACCCATGCTCCGGTACCGGTCATGCTTCATGCAGAAGACGGGGAAGTGCTATTCGTTAATAAGCGCTGGACAGAGAAAACCGGTTATACCATCGCGGATATACCCACAATTCAAGCATGGGCGGATAAAGCCTTTGACGAAAAAAGCCTGGAAAAACAAAAGCGAATACACGCTATTTTCGAACAGTCTGCTCCGTCTTTCGAGGCTGAATATACTATTACAACAAAAAGTGGAGAAAATCGCACATGGTCCTTGTGGTCCGGTCCTATCGGCAAGTTGCCGGATGGGCGGCGTATTGCCGTCAGCAAGGCAATGGACATTACCGAATTAAAATTGGCCGAAGCCTCCTTGCGCCAAAATGAGAGAGCACTGCAAGAAATCAATGCTACTCTGGAAGAAGAAGCCATGGAGCGGCAGGTTGCACAGGAAGCACTCAGACAGTTGAACGCATGTCTGGAGAACAAAGTTGCAGATCGGACATATGAATTACAAGAAATCAACGCGACACTGGAAGAAGAAA
>JAEYSJ010000152.1 GCA_023434855.1 Bacillota bacterium
CCCCTGCCGGTACCGCAAGACCAGGTTTAGTAACCGTACCGACCCCCGGACCTGCTTGAATAGTAACATTTGTTTCACCAGCACCGGGACCCGGCTGTATCACTACCTCAGACACCACGGTAACCCCGTTAGTAATATCCGGATCGTCGCCGGCGTCTTTAACAACAGAAGCCCTGCCGCCGCTCTCCGTGCCCTCGCTGAGCACCACAGGCACCCGGATGATTTGGCCCTGGGGTGAAACAACATCAACAAATGCAGGACTCTGTCCGCACCAGGCTAATACCGCCGCTTTGGCTGCCGCCGCAGCGCAAGTTCCGGTAGTAATGCCTTTACGCATATCTTTTCTTAACATAAATAATACCCCCTGACAAACAGGGGGTATAATAAACAAAAACTGGTTATTGTACCCACCTGCCTATCTACCGTAGGTCATAACGGTGCGTGTTAGAATAGGCAGGTCTCCTGACTCTGGTTCCTTGCACAGCTATACCTTCCCGGATTTATCCAGTGGCATATCATAGCCGTACTCCCCATTACAGTGGCGGGACCGCGCCGGTTTTGCACCGGGCTTCCCTTTTAAGCAAAAAATGCACCTATTCCCTTTACTTTATATAACTATTAGTTACAATGATAACATTATTTCCACTATTACGCCAGCAATATTTCGATTATTATTGTTATATTTAATATATTTTTTATTATTTAAAGAGGATTTCGGCATTTTTCTCCGAATATATAAGTATTACCGCTGGTCAGTCCACTAGACCAATTCTCTACGAGGAAGTGAAATAATTTGAAAAAAGTAAGTCAAGAATGGGAAAAAGCTTTTCCATCAGGTAAATTCGGTGCTCACCTATTTGCCGAATTTGAAGCCAGAGCCAAAACTGCCTCTGCCGAAATCTTCCGGGTAAAAACGGCGGCTGAAGCCAAAGAAATTGTTGCAAACTTAATCAAATTTACTAATGCCAAAAAAATAGTGGCTGTAAACAGCTCTTTACAACAAGCCGCGGGAATTAATGAACAGATAAAAGCGATGGATATCGCTCTGTATACTGAAGCTGAAGATATTGCCGAACACGCTGAATCGGCTGACATTGGTATTTCAACTGTTGAATTCGCCATTTCCGAAAGTGGCAGCGTTTGTCAGGATGCTTATTCAATTGAAGGCCGCCTGGTTTCCATGCTCCCGCCTGTACACATTGCTTTTATGAACAGCAACAATGTACTACTGGGAGTAAGTGAAGCCTTTGAAGTTATTGCAAAAGTATATGACCGGGGCTATATCAGTTTCATTACAGGACCCAGCCGCACAGCAGACATTGAACGGGTGCTGACTATTGGCGTGCATGGCCCCAGCCGTTTCATTATAATTGCTGTTGATGAAGAAGTGGACGGAGGTGCCAAGTAATTCATGGAAAATAACAACCGTAATATTAAACAGGAAATTGATGAAAAGTTAAAGGACGAGGTGCTGCGGGGGGCTTTAGGACGTTTTGCCGAAGCATATCCTATAGCCCGTGCCAAAGCTTACGAGAACGTGGCTGACGTAGATGCCTTGCGGGAACAGGTACGGCAAATGAAACTAGGTGCTGTGGCCAATATTGAAACACTTGCCGATAAGTTTGCAGCCGAAGCTGCCAAACGGGGCGCAAAAGTTTTCCGCGCTAAAGACGGTGACGCAGTAAAACAGTATCTTATTGACTTATGTCAGGAAAAAAACGTTAAACGTATTGTAAAATCTAAATCGATGGCCTCTGAAGAAATTCATCTCAATCATGCCCTGGCAGATGCCGGCCTGCATGTCAAAGAAACTGATCTTGGTGAATGGATTATTTCCTTGGCCGGCCACAAACCATCCCATATGGTTATGCCTGCTATTCACCTGAACCGCCAGCAAATTGCTAACTATTTCTCCCAAGAACTAAAACAGGAAATTCCGACAGATATCCCATTTATGGTGGAGGTTGCCCGGAAAAATCTGCGTAAGGAATTCCTGCAGGCTGATATGGGTATCTCGGGTGCAAACTTTGGTATTGCTGAAAACGGCGCCATTGGTTTGGTAACCAATGAAGGCAATGCCCGTCTTGTCACCACTCTGCCTCGGATTCATGTAGTAATTATCGGCTATGAAAAACTTATTCCCACAATTCAGGATGCCGCCCCAATTCTTCGCACCCTGCCCCGTAATGCTACCGGCCAGCTTATGACAAGCTATATGACTATGGTTTCCGGCACAACACCGGCAATGGTGAAAAAAGATGGCAAATGGGTAGAACAAGATAAAGAATTGCATATTATCCTGCTTGACAACGGACGTCTTAAGGCTGCTCAGGACGAGAAATTCAAACAAATTTATCAATGTGTCCGCTGTGCTTCTTGTTTGAACGTCTGCCCGGTTTATACTTTAGTTGGCGGACACGTATACGGGCATATTTATGCCGGCGGTATCGGAGCAATCCTTACAGCCTTCCTGCACAGTATGGGCGATTTTGAAAAAATTAATGAATTATGTATTGGCTGTCGCAAATGTACCGAAATTTGCCCAGGCAAGATTGACATTCCCGGCCTTATTGAAGAACTACGTGCTAAAGCGGTTAAAGACCATGGCCTGCCCTTCGGCGCCCGTATGGTCTTTGAAAATGTGCTTGCCAACCGCAAAGTTTTCCATACTTTGCTGCGATTGGCCTCGATTGGTCAAAAACCTTTCCAATCAGGCCGCATGATCAGACATCTTCCTTTATTCATGGCCGGCCTGGCTAAAGAGCGCAGTTTGCCGGCAGTAGCCGATGTTCCGCTGCGTGACCGCATTGCTAAAATCACCAAAAAAATAACCAAACCGAGCAAGCGGGTGGCCTTCTTTAGCGGTTGTAATATCGATTTTGTCTTCCCGGAAACAGGAGAAGCGGTATATAAAGTATTACAGGATCTTAATATGGAAGTCGTTTTTCCTCAAGACCAAAGTTGCTGTGGTAAACCGGTTTTAGGCATGGGCGACCGGGAAACAGCTAAGAAAATCGCCAAACGCAATATTGAGGCTTTCGAAGCAGCCAAGCCTGATTTTATCGTTTCCGCCTGTCCCACTTGCGCTGAAACTTGGCATGCCACTTATAGCGAATTATTTGCTGATGATCCGGAATGGAAAACGCGGGCAGAAAAAATCGGCCATAAAGTCCGTGAATTTACCAGCTTTGTCGCTGAACAGTATGCAAAAGCCGGCCGCTTAAAGAAAACAGCCGGCGGCATCAAGGTAACATATCACGATTCCTGCCATATGAAACGCGGCTTGGGTGTTTACGAGCAGCCACGACAATTATTGGAAGCAGCGCAAGGTTATGAGCTTGTGGAAATGAAAGATTGTGACAAATGCTGCGGCATGGCGGGAGCATTTGGCATCAAATACTCCGAAATCTCCATGCCGATTCTTAAGCAAAAGATTACCAATATTAAAGACAGCGGGGCTGAAGTTGTGGCAGTAGGCTGCCCGGCCTGCATGATGCAAATCCAGGGCGGCCTCGACAAACAGGCCCCCCACATTAAGATCAAGCATGTAGCCGAAATATTAGCCGAAGAAATTATAGATTAGTGAATATAAAAGCAGCCAGTTTTCTTTTACTAGAAAACTGGCTGCTTTTTAGTTCTTATATTGTAACTATTTCAAGTTACCAAATGCCTCGAACTGCTTAGAAATCGTCAGATGCTTCCGTTTCATAGGTCTAACTTGGTGCAACCAACGATTTAGATACCACAAGGTAGACATTAATCAGACCGGGCGGGACGACGTTCTGTATCGTTCGATTATCTTAATAGTCTGTGCGGGGACCTCACGGAGGCGTACTGGTGGTCCGTACCAGCTGTATAGGATAAACTTACGATCCAGAACGGTCGGAGTGAGGACCGCAGTCGCACGTTCTGATTACAACGTATTGAGGTAATAGTTTGTACGGCGCAGCAGATGGCGGTTTATAAGCAGTTCCTACCTTTAAGGCAAGTAACCGCTTTATTTTTTGCTCATCGCAAAGCCCAGCTTCAGGGCTTGTTGATTTTTTTCTTCAGTGCCTTTAGGAACTCTGGCCAATACGGCCTTGCTCAGTGACTCCTGGCTTACAATATCATTGGCGCCTGCCAAAACTCCCAATGCAATAATATTAGCAAACATAGCATTGCCAAGCTGCTCTCTGGCTGCTTGAGTAATAGCCACAGGCAGAATTTCGGCCTTAACCGGCGGGATCTCTTTTACCAGTGTAGTGTCGACGATCAGCTTGCCGTTCGGCTGCAGCATATGAACATATTTATTGCAGGCTTCCTGGCTCATCACTAATAGTACATTTGCCGATACTACCTTGGGATAATCAATTTCAGTGTCACTGATAATTACTTCAGACTTACTGGCACCGCCCCTGGCTTCCGGTCCGTAAGACTGGGTCTGCACAGCCTGACTGCCGTCCAAAATAGCGGCCTCTGCCAGAATAATACCGGCCAGAATCAAACCCTGGCCGCCTGTACCACTTAAGATAATCTCCAGCATCAATTTGCGCCCCCTTTTTTCCCTTGCACCCGGGCGATCAATTTATCATATTCCGCAGTATATTCAGGCGCGGACGAATGATGCAATTCCCCAATCAGAAATTTGGCTGTTAAATCTTCCGGACTCATCTTAGCCGCTGCCTGTACCGGAACGGCATTATCCCGCTGCCATTCCAGCATTTTGGCAGCTGACCCCATCTTATTTTTACGTCCAAAGGATATTGGGCACTGAGTAATAGCATCAATTACCGAAAATCCTTTATTTTCAATGCCCTTAACAATTAGATCAGTCAACAAATTGGCATGATAAGCCGTACCACGGGCTACATATGTTGCACCAGATGCCGTTGCCAAAGCCGCAACATCAAAGGGACGCTCAATATGACCAAAAGGTGCGGTTGTAGCCTTGCTGGCTATTGGCGTCAATGGTGAATATTGTCCGCCGGTCATACCGTAAATACTATTATTAAAAATAATAGTTGTAAGATCAATGTTACGCCTCGCAGCATGAATAAAATGATTACCGCCAATAGCGGTGCAATCTCCGTCTCCAGTTATAACAAGTACATTTAGTTCCGGATTGGCCAGTTTTATGCCTGTGGCAAAGGTCAATGCCCGTCCATGGGCGGTATGTACCGTATTGAAGTTCATATAGCCTGAAGCCCTGGATGAACAACCAATACCAGAAACAATCACCGTCTTCTTCTGATCCATCTGCAGTTTGTCAATAGCCCGTAAAATTGCGGCCAGTAAAATACCATTGCCGCAGCCCGGACACCAGATATGCGGCAGAGCTGATTGACGTAAATATTTCTCAATTGATGCTGTTTTTGACATTACCTGGCACCTCCTTTATTCGCCACTATCGGTGCTAATATTTCTTCAGGCGTAAATAAGGAGCCATCGACTCTCGTCACCGATACCACTTTTTTCATATCTACATAACGCTGTACCTCACCAACTAATTGCCCGTAGTTCATTTCCGGAACAATTAATTTGTCAGCTTTCAGCGCTACTTTTTGCACAATATTTCCTGGAAAAGGCCAAATGGTAATCAGTTTCAGTAAGCCGGCTTTAATACCCTGGGCCCTTGCCTGTTTAACAGCAGCAATTGCGGCCCGGGCCGACCCGCCATAGGCAATAACTACCGTTTCGGCATCTTCCATATAATGTTCGGTATATAGCGTTATTTCATCTTGCACCTGTTCGATTTTTACATGCAAACGGCGAATAAGCTCATCTGTCAAATTGGCGGCTTGGGAAGGCAATCCTGCATAATTATGCATTAAACCGGTTACATGATAAAAATATCCTTCGCCAAATGAAGCCATCGGCGGCACACCGTCTTCATCCGGTTTATAAGCCTGATATTCCTCCGGCGGCACAGTAGGTTTCTTACGATCAATTATTTCAATTTCACCCGGTTCAGGCAGTTCCACCCGTTCGCGCATATGACCAATAACTTCGTCCAGCATAACAATTACCGGCATGCGAAA
>JAEYSJ010000225.1 GCA_023434855.1 Bacillota bacterium
CCTCTTGGCGCACAGGAACGTCCCCAACTGTCTATAATGATATGTAAACGGGACATGGGGACAGGTTATTTGTCCCGCGTTCTAAATGATTTTAATAGAAGGAGTGTCATGGGGACAGGTCCGTTGACACCCTGACACCTGGACGCCTGGCAGCTTTTGGGACGCCTGTCCATATCTGAATATTGCGAAATAGTAGTGAGAATTTATCATTTCCACTACTATTTTGTCAGATTATGATTGCTTTGCAGGAATATCAATACAATATGAAGAATTTAAAGCCGTAATTCATGTCATGAATTACGGCTTTAAATTAATGGCCATTATTGGACTTTTAAAATTACACGATAAAACTAGCTATAGAACGGAGCGGAATGCGGTAAAAAATTATACCGAGATACGGATGAGCAGGAAGTGGAAGAGCTGTGCAGAAAAAATAATCGTGAGTCGTTGGGTGAAGGGGCTTCTCCAAGCTATTATATGGAGAAAAGCAAACCTGTTGATGAGAAATTAAGAAAATGCAAGAAGGCGCACGGGACAGTGCATGTTATCTGGGCTTGTTTTCCACGTAAAGTTGGACGTTAAAAAATCTATGGCGTAGCGAAGTTTTCAAGTCTATAAATTTAAAAAGCAAAGAGTTCTTAAGATAAAACGAGGTTAAAATGTTATATTTTTTCACTAACTCTCTCATAAGTTTCGTGATATTGGCATTTATATTAAGTTTATTATCTATAGTTTCACTACTTATTTCTTTTTTAGTAAAACCAATTGTTAAGTCTTTAGTAAAAAAATATAATAGTGAAGCCCAAAATTCAAGACGTGGTATTAATAGATATGCTAAGAAGTGGGCGTTTATCATTAATTCAATGATAATTTGGTTAATTTTTTCTTATTTTGCTCCAGACTTAATGGCTTATTGTAACTGGTTATATTTGAGCGGGAATAATATCATTCCCGATAATATGAAACTTCTTATAGCGAATTTATATATTGGACGTGAAGATAACATTATTCTGCTAATAAGTCAAGCTGTTTTCTTAGGGGGGATTCTTGCACCTATTATTTCAATTGTATATTTAGCTTTTTTTACTTTCAAAACCAAGGCTAACAGTCTTAAACGAGTTGCATTTCTAATATTTACTTACGTTTTTATACTCTTTGCCTTTGCTGGTTTATATAGTATTAATTATTATGCTTCAGATTTAAGTGATGCTTTTGATAAAAGTGAAATATATTGGAAGTTGCATAAAATAGAACGCGACCCGCATTTAGATGTGTATTATAATGAAATTTATAAAACTGATAATCTGGCTTTCAAAGGGATTCAGAACCGTTATTGGACGATCGCTCCGTTGCTTCCTTATAGATATCATCTGTCATTTGTAGATAGAACAAAATATGAGACAACGAATAAGGCGAAAATATACACGGAGTTTCTCTATTTTAGTGGTATTACACTTACTACACTAGGATATGGAGATATAGTTCCAATACAAAACGATTCACGTATGCTAGCCATTATGGAGGCAATGATTGGACAATTATTATTGGTTTTGGGTTTTGTAAACATACGAAGAACCACAACCTAACCCTTTCCGCATAACAATAAAAGTTCCATCTTGAACCAATCAAATAATGCTAAAAAAGACTTCTGGCTAAAGTGACGCTTGGGGAAGTTCCTTTTCTTTCACTTTGGTGCTGTAGTTTATGCCAAAAAAGGAACGTCCCCAAGCGTCATAAAAACAAGCCCATGGGCTTGTTTTTATGCTTTAAGATATTTTTTAAAATCAAAGCGTAATACATAAAGAGATGCTAAAGAACACTTTATCGACTCGACGGAACCTATAATATTAAATCCTGAAGGCACAGAAAAAATGCTTTCCTGTTTTATATTTTTTACTTAATAGGTAAATATTTAGAAAATGTTACAATATTGAACAAATAATCAGTTAATTGAAAAGCATCTCGGCGAACAAAACAAAAGAATACATTGTGAATGATATTAGCATCGAATTAAAAAACGTATTTTTGGAGACGTAGATTATAGTGTGGTTTATATGAGGGAGCAACAGCGATAATGGATTAAGAATAAGGGTAGTTGTCTTCATATAGAGAAGTAAATCCCATAATTATTAAATGCCATGAGGAGGAGAATTGTGGCGTATATTTATCGGTACCAATTGAGAGATTCAACATTAAGGGACCGTATTATTCTAACGCAATACGGCCAAGTAATTGAATCAGTCCTTAATGCGCATTTTAATAAAAATTTGAAGGATAGCTTTGTTGAACCAAAATTCTTTGAGTTTAAGCTTTATGCAACCGTCTCTAAGGGATTACTTCAGGAAATGGGACGCAAATTGAAATCGAAACTTTCCTTCTTGAATGAAAGATATGGATTTATAAGGATGGAGCAGACACTCTATGCTTTGGTGCATTCATTGTATGCAAATGAAGATATCATACATATTGAATTTATTGACTCAATGCTACTCGACAATCCTGACCTATATATACAAAGAGCAGATAGTTTTTTTAGTAAGATTAGCAGCGCAAATTCATTACGTGAAAGAGGTTATGCTAACAACGTTGAGGATATTATTAATAAAGACAGTTGGGGACGTTCCTTTTTTGTCACAAACCTGATAAGATTAAAGTAGAGGTGATAAAATGGGAAGACAGGCAAGAAAGCTGAGTGCCACAGGATTTTATCATATTGTGTTTCGGGGAATAAATCGGCAGCATTTATTTGAGGATGAAAGTGATTATAGGTA
>JAEYSJ010000271.1 GCA_023434855.1 Bacillota bacterium
TTTTGTGGCTGTCGTTTTGGCTCCAGTCGATGAAGATTTTACCTGGCCGCAAACTTTTTTTCATTCTGGATACGACGTGGGCGGGATGAGATTGCTCAAGGGCGTGGGCAAGGGTGTTGGCAAAACGTTTTGTTTGAGAATAGCTGACAGGAGTATTAAGAGGAACATAGATCTGAAGGCCCTTGGAACCTGAGGTTTTGGGAAAACTCTTAAGGTTATGTTTCTCAAATATTGTTCTTAGCCAAAGGGCGACTTGAGTACAGTCTACGATAGTGGCAGGCAGGCCTGGATCCAGATCGAACACCAGCATGGTGGGGCGTGATATATTTTCAGAAAGCGAAAGCGAGGTATGGAGTTCCAGAGAAGCCAGGTTAATCGCCCAAACAAGTGCCGGCAGGTCATTTATCAAACAGAAATTAGTATTTTTTTTATTGCTTTCACTCCAAACCGGAACGGTTGGCAGCCATTTAGGCCGGGAAGCCGGGCATTCCTTCTGATAAAAAAATTTACTGGCCGCGCCGCTAGGATAGCGTTTCATAGTAAGAGGGCGGCCGGTTAAATGAGGCAGCAAGGCTGGCGCAACACGAATGTAGTAGTCAATTGCCTGCCCTTTGGTAAAGCCGGTGGCGGGATAGAATATTTTGTCCAGATTGGACAGCTTTAGTTGTACACCATCAATAGTGACAATTGTGTTATTGGGCACCTGCCTTTTTCCTCCTGTCTTTAGCGGGCTGCTTCTTTTTTAAAGCAGTTAAACTGGCTTCCAGCGCTGCCATTAAATCTACTACTTTGCCACCCTGGGTAGCTGCGGGCTGTTGGGTGATCACGTTTTGACCTTCGGCTTTACTTTCAATCATTGCCAGAACTTTTTCCCGGTGATCATCATGGTATTTGGCGGGATTGAATTCTGCCGAAAGAGATTCAATTAGTTGCAGCGCTATTGTAAGTTCCCGCTTTTCCGGTTTATTTTCGGCAGCAGGTAAGCCATCCAATTCAGTCTGTGAAACTATTTCATCGGCAAAATACATGGTTGACAGGGTGAGAGTTTGTCCGTTAGGACGTATAGCGGCAAGATATTCTTTATTGCGCAGCACCAACTTTGCAATTGCCACTTTTTTGGCTTCTTTCATCGCGGTGAGCAGAAGGGAGTAGGCTTTTGTCGCGCCTTTATCCGGAACAAGGTAATAGGATTGTTCGAAGAAGATAGGATCTATTTGTTCCAATTCGACGAAATCTTCAATTTCAATGCCGCGGGAGGTTTGGGGATTGAGGCTTTCAAGCTCTTCCTGAGTGATTATCACATAACGGTCGGGGGAAATTTCGTAGCCTTTCACGATACTTTCGTTAGGAACTTCTGCTCCGTCCGCAGCGCACACCCGTTTTAGGCGTATACGACAGCCATCCGCTTTACGCAATTGATGGAAGCTTATTGTTTTCCTTTTTACCGCGTTATATAGTTTAATGGGCACGTTTACCAGACCAAAGCTTATTGAACCACTCCACATGGGTCGAGGCATTCTGTGACACCATCCTTTATTTTGTCTATTCTCTAACTACTGAATAGGGTTCTTTGTCATGCCGTAAACCCTTGAAAACCGGATGGCGCATAGTGTTATTGGGCGTCCATTCGGTAAATTCAAATTCGCCAATTAAATGCGGCTCAACGAATAGTGCCTCTTTTACTGGCGGCCGGCTGGCAAAAGGGCTTGTTTCGCGCTGCAACGGTGTTAGCAATTCGAACAGCATGGCCAGGGTGTTGGCGGTAAAACCGGTACCGACTTTTCCGGCATAAATTAATTTTGGGGGCACTCCTTCAGTTATGGAACGCTGGGAAGTCATATCATAATAACCTGTCAGTAAAGCACCGATAGTATTACGACGTGCTCCCTTACCTGGCTGCCAGCCGCCAATAACCAGTTCTTGCCGCAGCTGATTTTTAATTTTTAGCCAGTTGTTTGTACGTATACCAGGAAGGTAGATGCTGTCAAGCCGTTTGGCAATTATCCCTTCCAGGCCAAGCTTACGGCTGGCTGTGAGCATTGCCTGGCCACCGCCTATCTGATGAGCTGGTGTTTGCCAGGCGGGACCGGCAAGATTAAGTTCAGTCAGCATTTGCCTGCGCTCCGTCAACGGCAGGCTCAGTGTGTCACGCTGGAGACACAGCAGGTCAAAAATAATATAAGTAACAGGATATTCTTGCATTTTAGCTTTAATTGATTTTTCCGAAGTTAACCCCATTCTATGTTGGAGTGCCGAAAAAGACGGGCATCCATATTCATTAAGGTGGACTATTTCACCATCAAGTACTAGCGGGCCGGAACCTAAAACGGACTTTAACTGCTGCAGTTCCGGATATTGGTTAGTAATATCTTTATGGTTCCGGCTTAACAAACGAATGGACCCATTTTTGTAGTAAAGAATGGCTCTTATGCCATCCCATTTTATTTCAAAGCCATAATTCTCGTCGTCAGGAGGGAGAGAACCTGAACTCGCCAGCATAGGTTTTATTAACTCCATAAGATCAACTTCCTGGTTGGATTATTCTAATGATATTTTCTCCGGTTCTTATGAATTTTAACAAAAATAAAAAAGCCGGAAATTTTCCGGCTTTCAAATTTTCAGCGTATTAGTATCTTTTATTAGCTTGGAAGCAATCGCGGCAATAAACAGGTTTGCCGGCGGTAGGCTTAAAAGGAACTTGAGTTTCTACGCCACATGCACTGCAAGTAGTGGTAAACATTTCACGCTGCTCACGGAAACCGCCGCTGGAGCGTCTGCCACCATTTTGTTGTTTTCTGGCTGCACGGCATTGAGGGCAACGGGAAGGCTCATTTTGAAAGCCTTTTTCAGCGTAAAAAGCCTGTTCTGAAGCAGTAAAAGCAAAATTTGCACCACATTCTTTGCAGGAAAGGTCTTTGTCTTGGTAGGTCATTATCAACCAACCTCCTTGAAATAATTGTTCACTCCAACAATTGCTGGTCGGTTGGTCGTCATAGGCGTAGCTTCGCAAGCGAACCAGAAG
Organism: Bacillota bacterium; assembly: GCA_023434855.1. Next base: position 3,023 of record JAEYSJ010000271.1, read on the forward strand.
CAATCATTTTCGTCTTTGTTCATCATACTCTGTTTTTCAGCTAGTTGTCAAGGGTTCGCCAGCAATTTTTCCAATTCATTCAACTTGTCGGCAAACCCCGCTAAAGTAATTTCCACTGGTTTAGGGGTCGACATATCCACACCTGCCTGCTTGAGGATATTAAGTGAATAATCGGAGCCACCACTCTTCAGAAAAGTAATATATTTCTGTTGGGCAGGCTCACCTTCTTTAAGCATTTTTTCAGCAAGTGTAGTTGCAGCAGAATAGCCGGTAACATACTGATATACATAAAAATCCCAGTAAAAATGCGGGATGCGGGCCCATTCGGCATCAATTTCCTTGTCGACAACCATCTCGGAACCGTAGTATTTTACATTTAGGTCATGCCACAATTCATCTAACATATCGGCGGTGATAGTTTCATTGTTTTCAGCCTTTTGGTATAGCATTTTTTCGAATTCGGCAAACATGGTCTGACGGTATACTGTTGCTCTCACTAGTTCCAGATACTGATTAATGAGATACACTTTCAGGCGCTTATCGGTTGTGGTCTCAAGCATGTGGTGCAAAAACAGGATTTCATTGGTAGTTGAAGCTACTTCGGCGCAAAAAGTGGTATAGGAAGCGGTGGCATACGGCTGATTTTCCTGGCTGTAGTAACTATGAATTGCATGCCCCAATTCATGGGCAACGGTGGAAACATCATCATAGCGATCATTGTAATTCAACAGAATGAAAGGATGTGTCCCATAATTACCCCAAGAATAAGCGCCAGTCTGCTTGCCTTTGTTTTCATAGACATCTATCCAACCTGACGTTATAGCCTTTTCCAAAATACCGGCATACTCGGAGCCGAGGGGCTTAAGACCATCGCGTACCAGGTGTAGTCCTTTTTCGTAAGGGATATCAAATTTTACGTCTGGGACAAGGGGAGTGTATAAGTCATACATATGAATTTCGTCAAGCTTGAGAGCCTTTTTCTTCAGGGACACATAGCGATGGAGCGGAGCCAGATTATTGTGAATGGCGGTGATTAAATTGTCATAAACACTTATGGGAACATTATCTGCTTCCAGCGAGGATTCCAATGTTGAGTTGTATTTACGGGTTTTTGCGTAAAAGAGATTGTTCTTTACTGTACCTCCCAATGTTGCCGCAAAAGTATTACGGAATTGGTGGTAAGTTGTAAAAAGATTGCTAAACGCTTGTCTGCGGACATTACGGTTGGCGGATCTGATAAATATGCTATAGCGGCCTTCGCTTAATTGTACCTGCCTGCCATTCTCGTCAATCGTCTGGGGGAACTTTATGTCGGCATGGGCTAACATGTTAAATATATTTTCAGTTGCCTGGGTTACTTCTGACACTCGGGATAAGATTTCTTCTTCTGCGGGAGAAAGGATGTGTTTTTTTTGCCTGGCTAGATTATCAAAATAAAAGCTATATTCTTTCAGACCTGCCTCCTGTTGCCGGAAGCCAGCCAGTGTATCATCAGCTATGGTAAGAATTTCCGGTTCGATAAAGGCGGTAGCAGCACCGGCTTCCGCCAGCAGCGCTTCGGTTTGTCCTGTCATTGCCTGATATTTGGAATTGGCAGTGTTCTCATCTCGGTGCATGCGGGCGAAAGCATATAATTTGCCGCTGGTTATGCCAATTTCATCGCGAACTTTAAGGCAAGATGCCAAATTCTGTGCAGAATCAGACAACTTGCCTTTATATTGTTCAAGCTGCGGCAGACGGGCCTTTAAGTTATGGTAATTTTCTTGCCATTGCTCATCACTGGTGTAAATGTCATCAAGATGCCATTTGTATTCGGCAGGTATTTCAGTTCGTTCAGGTACTTCGGAACTGTCGCGGGCGGCAGTCTTACCGGCAGTATTGCCTGACACTGTCATTCCATTTAACAAGCTATTTATATGTGGCATTGGAGACAACTCCTTTATTGAAAATATTGTGCTTATATTATATATTTGGCAAAGGAGGCGTGATTTTCCTACTTATCATTAGCAAAAATGTATTATTTTATACTTTAAAGTATTTTACTATTCCCTCAAAAATGCCTTCCGCTATTTTAGAACGCCCATTTTCACTGTTTAACAGCAATTCTTCTTCCGGATTCGAAATAAAAGCTGTTTCTACTAATACTGCCGGCATATTGGTATATCTGATAACATAAAAACTGGCAAAGCGTACTCCACGGTTTTTGGTTCCCAATTCTGTAACCAGGCTGCTTTGTATAGATGTCGCTAGTTTAATCGATTCCGAATCGCCGTAATGGAAGGCTGTTGTTCCAGATGCGCTGCTATTTGAAAATGCATCATTATGGATACTTACGAAAATGTCAGCCATTGAATCATTGGCAATATCTACCCGTGCGCCCAGTTCTTCACTTGAAGATGATTCGGCATATGAGGCATCCCGGTCGGCGTCGCGGGTCATAATCACGGTAGCGCCATTGCTTTCCAGCATATCCTTCAGTAGCAGGGAAATGGCCAGGGTATTATACTTTTCCTGCGTTCCCATAGGTCCTAACGCTCCTGTATCGCTGCCGCCGTGACCTGGGTCAAGGCATATTACTTTTCCCAGGAGACGATTGCTTTGTGGTTCTATAACTTCTGGCACTGGGCGGTCAGCAGACTTTTCAGGAGCTGCTTTTTGGGTGTAAATATATACTACTTCTTTAGCCGTATCATAGGTGATTTGCCAACGCAGGGTTTTTACCATGGATTTTAAAGTCAGTAGAATATCCCTGGTAACCCGCACGTTCACCGGAATTTGTTGACCGTCAATAAATATTCGCATATCTATATGGCACCTTCCTTATAATCAATTCGTTGTGCTAATACATTTTATGCGGTTGAATGAAGTATGGTGATATTTACAAAAGTTTGTGGCAACAAGGATATTAGCTACATAAGGAGGAAAACAATAGAAATGATATGCCGGTAAATGTATAGAACTGAAAATATAAAGAGGTGAGACAGTTGCAGGTAGTTTTGACGACTTTGAATGCCAAATATATTCATACTTCTCTGGCATTACGGTATTTGGCTGCGTATTGCCGACCGGTATGCCCGGAAACAATAATCCGTGAATATAACATTAACAATGGATTATTAGAGATTTTAAGCGATATTTACCGAATGCGGCCCAATGTTTTGGGGCTGGCTTGTTATATATGGAATATCGAAATGACCTTAATCTTAGCCGGTTTGGTAAAAAAAGTGTTGCCTGACGTTATTATTATATTAGGCGGGCCTGAAGTATCTTATGATTCGGCAGAGATTATGCAACACCATGGATGTGTGGATTATATTATCCAAGGAGAAGGAGAAATGACTTTAGCCGCACTACTGGAAGTATTTGTCAAGCGTAATTTTTCTGCTTTATGCAATATTCCAGGGCTGGTCTTCCGGTTGGATGGGCAAATAAAAGTCAATGAAGGACCTCAGGTAGTTCATGAATTAGATACCCTTCCCTTTCCTTATAATGACGCGGATATGGAAAATCTCAACGATAAGATTATTTATTATGAAAGCTCAAGGGGCTGTCCGTTTTCGTGCCAGTATTGTTTGTCAAGCGTAACTAAAGGGGTGCGCTTTTATAGTTTGCCAAGGGTTTATCATGATTTGGCATTTTTTATAGATCATAAAGTAAAACAGGTCAAGTTTGTCGATCGAACTTTTAATGGCAGAAAGGATCATTATTTCCCTTTGTTAAAATTTCTGGCCAAGCAGCAATGCGAGACTAATTTTCATTTTGAAATTGCTGTTGATTTGCTTGACGATGAAGTACTGCTGTTTTTAAGAGATGTGACGCCAGGAAGGTTTCAGTTTGAAATAGGTATTCAGTCTACTTTCCAACCTGCCCTAACGGAGATTTGCCGTCATAATAACTGGGGAAAAATTGTTGATAATGTTAAACAATTACAGCAATCCGGCAATATCCACCTCCATCTTGATTTGATTGCCGGTTTGCCGCATGAATCCTATTGGCAGTTCGGACAATCATTTAATGATGTTTACAGCCTGCAACCACAAATGCTGCAGCTTGGCTTTTTAAAACTGCTTAAAGGCTCAGGTATTAGAAAAGACGCTATAAAACACGGCTATGTTTTTATGGATAATGCACCTTATGAAGTTTTGGCCAACAAATATTTGAGTTATGATGATGTTAGGAAACTTAAAATAATTGAAGAGCTATTTAACCAACTATATAATAGTGGGCGATTTCAGTATACACTAAAATTTTTCATTGAGCTCTGCAGGGGCAATGCTTTTGCGTTTTATCATAAACTGGCGTCCTATTGGGAAGAGCGGGGACTGCACATTATTGCTCATAGCATCAAATCTTTATATAGATATTTGTTGGATTATTGTCAGATATATCATAAAGGCCAGCTAGAATTGTGCCGGGAGTTGATGAAGTTCGACGCTTTGCTTAGTGAAAAAGGAACGATACATCCTGAATTTCTCGGATGGAACGATAATCAATGGAATGAAGAAAAAGCCCAATTCTGGCGGAGTGAAGCTACTGTTCGCAAGTATCTGCCAGAGTATGTTTTTACTACCTGGCGGGATGTAAAAAAGAACTTTCAGCTTGAGGTATTTAATATAGATGTGGCAGCTTTTTTTATGCGCGGCGAATTTGTGAAAGAAAACTTGCCTGTTTTGTTTACATACCGGCAGAATGAAGTTCGGTATCATATCATTGCTGAAGATGATTTTTGGCGAACAGGAGGTGGGGATAAAAATGCGTTATAATGTTTATTCTGAATATCTACGTAGTCGTTATGGAGAAAAAGTCTATAAACTGCCAGTCAGTATACCTGTTACTTGCCCAAACCGGGATGGCACCTGTGGGGTTAACGGCTGCGTATTTTGCGGTGAAATTGGAGCAGGTTATGAAAATCTGCCGGCTTCCATGACCGTTAGAATGCAAATTGCCGCCAATAAGGCGCATATTGCCCCGAAATATAAGGCACAAAAGTTTATTCCTTACTTTCAGAATTTCAGCAATACATATTTGCCATTGGAAAAGTTAAAAGAATATATTAATGAAGCCTGTCAGGATGATGTTGTAGGTATTGCTTTAGCCACCCGCCCCGACTGTGTGAACGAAAGTTATTTGGAGATGTTAAGCCAAATTAAGGTTGAACGTGGAGTGGACATCTCTATTGAACTCGGCCTACAAACAGTCAATTACCATTCTCTGACCAAGATAAACCGTGGGCATACACTTGCCGAATTTATTGACGCCGTTTTGAGAGTAAAACGCCATAGTATAGATGTATGCGCACATTTAATTTTAAATTTGCCATGGGATGATATGGCCGATGTAATAGAAAATGCGAAGATCATTTCTGCTTTGCAAGTTGACCAGGTAAAATTGCATGCCTTATATATTGTTAAGGGGACTATGATGGCTGAGTGGTACCAAAAGGGTGAAATTTTGCTGGCCAGTATGGAAGAGTATGTTGACAGGGTAGTAACATTTTTGGAATATCTTCATCCGGACATTGTGGTGCAACGCCTGATTGGCCGCGCCCCCGAAAAAAATACCCTGTTTACCAATTGGCAAACAGGCTGGTGGAAGATCCGTGACACCATTGAGCATGTGTTGAATGAACGTAATACTTTTCAAGGAAAACGTTGTACATATTTAAATGGAGCTGCTTTAAAGAAATATTTATAGTCAAAAAATTGGTCTGCAATAGTATATTTGTCTGATTTTGGTGAATAAACTTGCTTTTCTGTGAATTTATATATCTGTTTACAAATAACTTTTTCATTGTTAATATAGAAATTGCAGTTTAAAAATCAAAGAGGTGTGTAGTAAAGTGAAAAAGCTAGAATTACTTGCTCGTATTCAAAAACTCGCTTCATTAGTTCATGGCGAAGATTTAGTCAAACTTAATATGACTGAAGAGAGCATAAAAGAAATTAAATGCAAGCTTGATGAACTGACTGAAGAATATATTGCTTGCTATTGTTAAGTACTGACGGTAAATGCTCCGGGTAACCCGGAGCATTTGTTTTTTGCCGTATAATACCTGTTAAACTATTCGAAAGATATCTTGACATAATATATTGCTTTGTGTTATTCTAAATAAGTCGCTGTACGGAGCGGCAAAATATTACAGAAAAAATATATTGACACAATAAATGAGATGCGTTAATATATAAAAGTTGTCGCAAGACAGCGTAGCAAGAAAGTGTTCCCTGAAAACTGAACAATGTAAGGTTAAACAATATGCCAGATGTGCGGACTGGTATCGTGCAAACGATACCGTCAAACAAATAATTTCTTTAATTAATAAAGGCTGGTTCAAAATGTTCAGATGCTAGGCATCTAAGATTTTGAGACCGGAGGCGTACGGTTTGTACGTTGAGGATCTCAAAATCTTAGATAACGACGCAGATGGGCGTTTTGAAACAGACTTAGAGCCTTATCAAGGTTCTTCATAAATAAACACTTTTATGGAGAGTTTGATCCTGGCTCAGGACGAACGCTGGCGGCGTGCCTAACACATGCAAGTCGAACGGATTTTCGAAGTGCGGGAATCGAGGTGCGAGGGGCGTTTCGAAGAGCGAAAATCGA
>JAEYSJ010000322.1 GCA_023434855.1 Bacillota bacterium
CGTCTACTCCACCAAGGTCAACAAATGCACCAAAGTTGGCAAGTCTTCGCACAACCCCTTTACGAATTTGCCCTTCAGCAAGAGTATCATACACTTCTTTTTCTTTTTGTTCACGTTCCTTCAGCAATAGCGTTTTACGTGATAGCACTACCCGTTGTTTTTCTCTGTCAATTTCAATTAGCAGTAGAACAAACGTCTGTCCTAAAAAAGAGGTTAAATCCTCCACAAATTTAAGATCTACCTGAGATGCCGGCACAAAGCCGCGAATTCCCAATACAGCTACTGCTAAGCCGCCTTTTACAACTTCAATAACTTTTCCTTCAACAGTTTGTTCATTAGTCATAGCCTGTTCCAGCTTATCCCAAGCTACTATTTTATCCGCTTTGGTTTTTGAAAGCTGTATGCCGCCTTCGCTGGGATCCGCATTCAGCACAAGCACGTCAATAATCTGTCCTTTAGTCACTGCCTCATAAGCACTTTCCGGGACAGGATATGCTAATTCGCCAAGAGAAATTATACCTTCAGCCTTGTAGCCAATATCAACAAATACCTCATCTTTACGAATAGCGGCAACTTTTCCTTTAACAATACTACCTGTTTCCAGTTCTTTCAATTCTTGCCCAAACATCTCACTAAATTCCTGCATCTTATTATATACCTCCTCAATAAGCCAATCAGGGGTGGATGCACCGGCAGTAATACCTGCATATTTTATACCCTTAAACCACTCCTGCTGTAATTCTTGCACTGTTTCAATATGATATACCTTGTTTCCGGCTTGCTGGCACAACTCAGTCAATCTGGTAGTATTAGCACTATTTTTGCCGCCAACCACGATCATGACTTCAACCTGTCCGGCAAGCAAAATAGCCGCCTGCTGCCTGAGCTCAGTCGCAGTGCAAATAGTGCGGTTAACCTTTATTTCGTTACATTTTGTACGCAAGATATTCACAATATCCTGAAAAAGTTCTCCGGCAAAGGTGGTCTGGGAGACTACTCCCAAACGTGGCTTAAAAGGTATTGCACAAGCTTCTGCCGGTGTTTCCAGCACAATAACCGGCTTGCCTGCCCATTCAACAATACTTTTAATCTCAGGATGGTGCCGTTCGCCAACAACTACAATTTCATATCCTTCTTGTGCCAACTGATATGCTGCCTGTTGTGCCTTTTTAACGTGCGGGCAGGTAGCATCCACTAGCTGCAAATTCATAGCTTCTGCTTTTTGATATATTTCAGGGCCAACTCCGTGGGAGCGAATAATTACTGTACCGGAAGGAATGTCAGCCAAATGTTCGGCAACATCAATACCTTGTTCAGCCAGGCGGGCAACCATTTGGGGATTGTGGATAATCGGTCCTAATGTACAGGTTTTTCCTTTAGCAGGATCAACACATGCTTGTGCCATTTCAACTGCCCTTTTAACGCCATAGCAAAAACCACAGTGTTTGGCTAATGTTATCTTCATGCACGTCCTCCTGTTGTATGTTTGTGTATTTTGCCCTTTATGTATTCCTATTCCCTACAAAAAATATAATTCCTTTTAATTGGACATTTTAAAATTAAATGGAGAGCTGTTTAGCTCTCCATTGTATATATTATATTTCTTAGCTAGGAATATTAGGCTTTGTCGTACCATATTCGCAAATTTGCTCAATATCAGTATTCATTCCAACCGGTTTGTCATTTTTCATTAGCTCTATCCATTTACGAATAGAATCAAGTAAAGTAATGACAACCAGTACGATTAGTACAATGCTAATTGTTCCATTAGTATTGCCGAGAGTGTCGCCGCGTTTATAGAACATATTTACATTCATTATACCTGCAGTTATTACCGTAATCGAAAGAAAGATCAAGGGTGCTAAAGTTATCCAAGCGTAGGATTTTTTCGGTGCAACTTTGAAAATGATAGTAGTTCCAATTGCTAATGCCACCACAGCCAATAATTGGTTGGCCACTCCAAAAAGCGGCCAGATTGTGGCAACATCTCCACTGCATAAGAGGTAACCCCAACATAAACTTACCACCCCGCTGGTAATGAGAATGCCGGGCCACCAACTGGCTTGTTTAAGAGGAGGATACATGTAGGTGCCTATTACATCCTGAAGAATATATCTTGCCACCCTTGTGCCGGCATCAACAGTAGTTAAAATAAACAATGCTTCAAACATGATTGCAAACTGATACCAGTAACTCATCAGATGCTTCATGCCGCCGATACTGGAAAAAATATGAGCCATGCCTACCGCTAATGACACTGCTCCACCCGGGCGGCCGGCAACATCCATGTTAACAAGACGGGAAAGCTCTGTAATTTCTACAGCCGGAATGTTAAGCTTGGCAAAAACTGCCGGTGCAGTATTAATTGCAAAATAATCGCCCGGCATAAGTACTACTGCGGAAATAAGAGCCATAACACCGACAAAACCTTCTACCAGCATTCCGCCGAAAGCGATCGGTCGAGCCTGACTTTCAAGCTCCAGCATTTTCGGTGTTGTCCCTGAACTGATTAATGAGTGGAAACCGGAAATAGCGCCACAAGCAATTGTAATAAATACATAAGGCCAAACCGGACCGGGAATAATTGGTCCACCGCCATCGACAAATCTTGTTGTAAGAGGCATATTGATAACAGGCTGAACTATTAGAATTCCCAACGCTAAAGCGAGTACTGTGCCAATTTTCATATAAGAGCTTAAATAGTCCCGGGGCGCCAACAGCAGCCATACCGGCAAAACGGCGGCAAAAAAGCCATAAAAAGGTAAAGCAATTGACAATTGTTCTTTAGTCAGATTAAAAACGTTGGCCAGACCGGCCCATGGTTGTTCAGGACTCAGCCAATGTCCGGTAAATACAGCGCCCATCACCAGCAAAAATCCAGCGATTGAGCCTGAACGGATGGCGCCGGGAGCAATTTTAAACATATACAGACCGACTAATATGGCTATAGGAATCGTCATGAACAGGGTATATGCTCCCCAGGGATTTTTAAATAAGGCATTAACAACCACAATTGCCAACCCGGCTAATGCCACAATAATGATGAAATAAATTGATAACGAAGTGGTAATACCGGTAACCGGACCTACTTCCTTACGGGCGATAACTGCCAGCGACTGGCCATTGTGACGAACCGAAGCAAACAAAATAATAAAATCATGCACCGCTCCGGCAAATACTGAACCTAATAAAATCCACACAAAACCGGGACCCCAGCCGTACTGAGCGGCTAATACCGGACCTACCAGCGGGCCCGCTCCGGCAATAGCGGCAAAATGATGCCCAAATAATACCCATTTGTTTGTCGGCACAAATTCACGACCGTCGTTACACCGATATGCAGGTGTAACATTGGCGTCATTCAGTGCTAAAACTTTGGCAGCAATAAATGCGGAATAATACCGATAAGCTAACGCGAAAAAGCATGCAGCGACAATAAGCAGCATTATTGAATTCATTGCTTTTCTCCTCCTTTCAGATTATAAAGACAATTCGACCTTATCTGCCAATTTCCCTCCTTATATTGTAATTTTTTATCAGTCTTTATATTTTATCATATATCACAGATATAATTATTCAGACAACTGGATTAAATTACAGAAAAAAAACAGGATAAACGATGATACCGCTCTCCTGTGCATTGGAAAAAAATTTTAGTACTATTTTTCCTCTAACAAACGCGCAATTTCCTGCATTAACAGAATGCCGGTATTCTCCAAAGTATCTTTGTCACTCTTGCATTTATTGATAATAATAGGTTTGCCAAATTTCACGATAAAACGAGGCAAAAAAATACCGTGCTTTCCTAATTTGTTCGTTCCTATCACTGCAGTAGGTACAATAGGCACACCAACTTTATGAGCAATCATTGCGACCCCTGGTTCCGGTTGTCCTAACTTGTCCGTTTTACTACGCGTTCCTTCAGGAAAAAGACCGACAACTTCGCCTTGTTCAAGTAAGGTAATCGCTTTGCGTATTGCCCCGCGGTCAGCAGTACCGCGCCGTACCGGGAAAGCGTTAAGCCGGGTAATTATCCAGCTGAATACAGGTATAGCAAACAATTCTTCTTTAGCCATGAAATGTACTGGTCTCGCAATAGCCGAACCCACTACCGGAGGGTCCCATAAACTTATATGGTTCGATGCAATAATTACACCGCCTTGTGAAGGAATATTTTCTGCACCTTCAATTCTCCAGCGGAAAGCCAATGAAAAAAAATAGCGTAAAAACGTGTGTAAAATTTTATAACCGTTAACCAAGACTTACTCTCTCCTTACAAATATTTAAGATAGCCTCAACCGCACCTTCTATCGAAAGTTTGGTTGTATCAATAAGCACAGCGTCGGCCGCTTGAATCAATGGTGAAATCAAACGTTCGCAATCTTTTTGATCACGGCAGGAAATATCAGCTTTTAGCTGGTTAATATCCACATTAAAGCCTTTGTCTGTCATTTCTCGCCACCTGCGTTTAGCTCGTTCATCAATAGAGGCTGTCAAAAATATTTTTATGTCGGCATTAGGCAATACATGTGTACCGATATCACGCCCGTCCATAACTACTCCGCCCGTGCTTGCCATTTTTCGCTGCAAATCAAGCATTGCTGCCCGTACTGCAGGAATTTGTGCTACTTCAGCAACCATTTGTGTAACTTCAGGTGTGCGAATTTCGTTGGTGATATCAACGTCATTTACTTTTACCAACGTTTTTCCGTTAGTATACGATAAATTTATATCAATAGTCTGAGCAAGTTTGCCAATTTCTTCTCTGAGCAAAATATCATTTTTCATTGATTGCCATGTAACGGCACGGTACATGGCACCTGTATCAATATAAGTATAGTTAAGCCGTTGGGCAACAATTTGTGCTACCGTACTTTTGCCAGCTCCTGCCGGACCATCAATTGCAATAATCAATCTTCTCATAAGTGCCTCCATCACTACTTGCTCAAATCGGTTAAAGTGGTAAAAAAGTTAGGATATGAAATTCTTACACAGTTTGGCTCGATAATTTCCACACCGTTGGCAGCCTGCCCTGCTATGGCCAGTGCCATAGCCATACGATGGTCGTCATAAGAATTACATACGGCAGATTTTAAACGTTGCGGGCCTTCAATGATTAGTCCGTCAGTTGTTTCGCTTATTTTGGCACCCATTTTACTAAGCTCACAGGTTATTGCTTTTAAACGGTCGGTTTCTTTTACGCGGAGTTCTTCAGCTCCACTGATAGTTGTTTTCCCCTTAGCAAATAATGCAGCTACTGCTAAAACCGGTATTTCATCAATTAAGCGGGGTATCATCTGGGCCTCAATTGATATTCCTGTAAGCTCAGAGGTTTCAATTGTGATATCAGCTACTGGTTCTTTACCGCTGCATCGCTCATTATGGATAATAATGTTTGCCCCCATTTGCCGGAGTGCATCTACAATGCCGGTGCGAGTAGGATTGATGCCTACGTTGCATAATGTTAATTTGCTATTTGGCGTAATTGCGGCAGCTACCAGCCAGAAAGCCGCCGAACTAATATCTCCAGGAATATCCATGACAGATGGTGCAATCAAAGACTTAACGGGATTGATGCTGACAGAAAGACCTGTTCGATTTACTTCAACACCGAATGTTTCCAACATGCGTTCGGTGTGGTCACGGGACATATATGGCTCTGTAACGGTCGTTTTGCTGCCGGCAAACATTCCTGCCAGAAGGATAGCTGATTTTACCTGAGCACTGGCAACTGGCAGTGTATATTCAATTCCCTTTATTTCCTCAGCAGGTAAGATAGCCAGCGGTGCATAACGGGATTGTTGTCGTCCATTAAATCGGCAACCCATCTGGCTTAAAGGATTAATCACTCTTGCCATGGGACGTTTGCGTAGAGAAGCGTCACCGGTTAAAACGCTAAAAAACGGTTGGCAAGCTAAAATGCCTGACAAAAGTCGCAAAGTTGTTCCGGAATTTCCGGCGTCAAGCACATTCTCTGGCTCTGTCAGACCGTAAATGCCCCGTCCTTGTATATGCAGCCGGTCATCTTCATTCTTTTTAATATCGACACCCAGACCTTGCATGCAGCTAACAGTTGAACAACAGTCAGCTGCAAACAAAAAGTTATTTATTACAACCGGTGTGGACGCAAGTCCTGCCAGCATAACACTACGATGGGATATGGATTTATCTCCTGGAATGTTTATAGTTCCCATTAAAGCTTTGCTGGGTTTAACCTTCAGAATATCATTCATGCAATCACCAACGTACCTTTCTTTTCTATTTATCACAATAAACTATATAGAACGAATTAAAGTTTTTTAATAATTACAATCGGCAGCAAAGGGGAACGAAATTGAGCAACTTGCGACAGATGGCAGCGAAATTCCGTCCCCCTTTGCTGCCAGACCATCTAGACTGTGTTTAATTCTTTAAGTGTGTTTCATATAATAAAGCAGTTTAAACGGATGTTTAGTAATAATTCATCATCAAATTAGCAATATCCTCCAATAATTAAGTCTTAAATTTTATTTTTCCCACAGATGCCACCGTACCATTGCATTCTAATACTAAACCGTCAACTGGGGAAATTAATCCAGTACCAGGCACATGGATAACAAACTGAGCTGATTCCGTTACCAAAGTAGCATCAATCTCAACATAATCGCCGTCGTACACTGTTAATTTAATATCTCCGTGCCGAAAATCCCCTATCATCTGGCCATTCACCGTGACGAAAATATATTGGCTTCCGGCTGGTTTAATCATACGAATAATAATTACTTTACTGGGTCTTAGCGCCTGTAAGTGGTTAGTCACTACAGTATTATCGCTAATATTCACCGGAGTACCGGCATAAAAGGGCGTTTCAAGAGAAATGTGCTCTCCTTCCAACTTATCAACTTTTGAAAGATAAATACGCGTCCCTTCTTTAAAAAGTAAGACTTGTGATACTAGTAATAAGCTAAAGCAAAATATCGACAGATGCAGCAAAATAGATTCCCCGAGTATAACCCATCTCCACTTGGACTTTTTCAAAGTAAGTCCTCCGTTCATTTAGCCAATAAGTATTATTATGTCCAAATTTTCTTGTTATACTGGAATCCATCAGTTATATGGCGGCGTGCTTGCCGGCAACATACCCGGTGGAAAAGGCCGCTTGGAGATTAAACCCGCCGGTATAACCGTCAATATCAATAATCTCGCCCGCAAAAAATAAATTCTTAATCAATTTTGATTCCATTGTGGTGGGGTTTATTTCATTTATGTGCACTCCTCCGGCAGTGACAATGGCCTCACTCACGGGACGAACCCCAGTAATGGTAAAAGTTAAATGTGTTATTGTCTGCATTAGCCTTAATCGTTCTGTCTTGGTAATTTGATGTACAGGTTTTTCAGGGTCGAGATATGCTAAGTCAATAATGACATTGATCAGTTTTGCCGGCAATAAATCGCCAAGGGCATTTTTTAATTGTTTGCGCATGAATTTCTCGAAGTCTCGTTGTATTCTTTTGTCCAATTTTTCTTCTGATAAAGCCGGCTTTAAATTAATTTCAACAAATATTTCAGCATTTGGATCGCCGTTTAACAAGTCCGAAATTTTCTTACTTAATGAAAGAATAATCGGTCCCGATAAACCGTAATGGGTAAACAACATTTCACCAAAATCGTCGGCTATTTTTTTGCCATTACATATTACAACTGCTGTCACATTTTTTAAAGACAGCCCTTGCAATTCGCCAATCCAATTTTCGGCGACCTCCAATGGAACAAGGGATGGTTTAAGAGGCTCAATGGTATGGCCGGTTTTTTGGGCAATGATATAGCCGTCGCCTGAAGAACCCGTACTTGGATATGAAGAGCCCCCGGTGGCCAAAATGATTGCATCAGCATCATATTTGTTATTTCGGTCAGTCAAGACACCAACTGCTTTTCCATCATTAATCACTATTTCTCTTATTGGCTGGCTTGTCCAAATTTCAGTTCCCAGCGTTGCAAGTGCTTTAATAAAAGTTTTAACAACATCTTGCGCCTTATCACTAACAGGAAATACTCTGCCACCTCTTTCCACTTTCGTCATTAGTCCATATCTTGCCAGAAAGTCAATCATATCCTGGTTGTTAAAAGCGTGAAAGGCACTGTACAAAAAAGAACCGTTGCCAGGCATATTTTTAATAAATGTTTGCAGGTCAGCTGTGTTGGTAATATTACAGCGTCCTTTACCGGTAATTAACAGTTTGCGTCCAACTGACGCCATTTTTTCCAGAATAACTGCTTTACCGCCATGATCAGCTACGCTTGCTGCAGCCATTAAGCCAGCTGCTCCGCCACCTACAATAATTACTTTTTTCATGTTTGTCACCCTTCTGCCGCATATTATAGCGAAAAAACCCTTATATATAAGGGTTTTTCGCTATTCACACCTTTTTAATTCCTCGACTTCATCTTCCGTAAGATGACGGTACCGTCCACGCTTTAATCCCGCTAAAGTCAAAAAATCAAATTTGACACGCTTCAATTGTTTCACCGGAAAGTGAATCGCCTCAAACATTCGTCTGATCTGACGGTTTTTTCCTTCATGGATGACAATTTCCAATGATGTGATATTCTTCTCCCGGTCAAATTCAATAATGTTTATTTGGGCAGGTGCAGTTAATCCATCTGATAATTTTATGCCAGCCCGCAATAAATCAAGTTTTTCTTCGGGCGGCATACCTGCAACCTTGGCAACATACGTTTTAAATATTTTACGGCTGGGATGAATTAAACTATGCGTAAGATCACCGTCATTGGTCATCAGTAATAAACCTTCCGTATTATAATCAAGCCTGCCCACCGGATATATTCGTTGTGGAATATCAGATATTAAATTGATTACAGTCTTTCGTCCTTGAGGGTCATTTAAGGTGGTGACAATCCCTTTTGGTTTATTTAACATGATATATACTAATTTTTCACTTGTAATAAGCTTACCATCAAGTTTGATCTTATCTTTAACTGGATCAATTTTGGTACCAAGTTCAGTAATGACCTTGCCATTAACGGAAATTCGCCCCGAACTAATTAGTTTCTCAGCTTCTCTCCTTGAAGTAATTCCCGCCTGACTAATAAATTTCTGCAAACGTTCTGGCATAAGGTACTCCTTTTATAACAAATGTAAATAAATCAAAATTAAATTAAGAAGTTAGAATTTAATAAGGTATCAACTGAGAAAAATCAGTTTGCACCTTACAAGTACATATTGTTTTATTATCATGGGTTTCTTTTTGGCAGCTGCCACATATACCTTCTCCGCAGCACATAGTTGCATTATTGGTAACGGCCATAGGAATATTAATGTTCATATCCTGCATCATGTTAATTATAGCATAATGTTGTTCATCCGGTCCGGCGCTTACCAGTAAATCAGGCTGACCTGCGCATAATTTCCGTAGTATTACTATTCCTTCATTGCGAAAAGACGATACATCGTGGACCTCAACACCTAAATCACGCAGTTCTTCACTAATTACTGTCATCCCTATTACACCCGGAGCCAGGATAGCAATGACATTATTATTACTGATAAGTTTGGCAGCTATCGGTAAGGCAGGTGGCTGTCCCATGCCCCCAGCTACTAATACTACCTTACCATTGGTAAGGTTGTCAATCCATGGTTGACCAAGTATTCCATTGTAATAAGGACCCCGCACCAGCAATTGATGGTTGTCATCTGCTATAATTCTTGTGGATTTAGGACCAATTGTTTCTATTATTACTTGCAGAGTGTTTCCTATAACCTTCATTATCCCTACTGGGAAATGGTAAAAATACGGGTCTTGCGGACGGCGTAAAAAAACGAAAGAGCCAGTTTTAGTGAGTTGCTGAGCTAATGTTGGAATAACATCAAATTCCAGCTTATAAACATCTGGTGAAAATTTGCTAATAATTCTAAATTCAGTTTCAGTTTCGATTCTTATCGGCAATTCCTCAATTCCCAATGTTCTTTTGTTAGACTGCCAATGCTTTTCATATAATATACATACTCCAGACCAATTACAATTACATAATGATTCGCCTTTTAGATGACTACAAAAAACGCAATGATTCGTTTCCGCTAATAGGCAGGGGCAATATTGCGAATTTATGTCAATACATCGAGACAATATATTACGCATACAACTATTTCCCCCCTAAACCATACAATTGTTATAAATTTCTGTTAAACCAGCATGAGCTACCCGTTCGTAAATTTCCGACCTGTTGGTAGAATAGAGAGACAATTCGCGCATACGTTCAAAATATACAGAACCGGCAAATGTATACCGTTTTCTGAGGCCCTCTTCTAAAGTCATTTGTTCATGGGTAAAGGCAATAAAATCACCTGTTGCTAAACTACGAGGCAGTTCGAGATATTGCATATCCAATACATGTCTGACGGAATTATGCCCCGCCAGCAATCCGGTAACAACTGCTTCGGTATGACCTACGAGAATCATTGATTTTTCTCCGGCACAAAATAAATTATCAAGACCTTCTACTTTTAGATCGTTTGAACAAGGGGCAATTCCTAAATAGCGTACGGAATTGCCAATTCCCCCGGCATAAGGATCTTCGTATCTAGCCCGTTCCAACCCCGGTATTGTACGCAAATCGTCAATAGGAAAATAGGATGTCATTAATTTTGCGTGACCGGTATCAAGCAATACTAAATTGGCTGCATATTCTGCCAAAGCATACTGGGTACATGCTTTCTTCCCTAAGGAACTGCTTTTTCGCAAATTTTCCGGTACAGGTAGTACTGCGACACCTTCACTTTCCAACTGATCCCTTATTTCTTTACTTAAAGAATCTTTATTCAATTTACATGAACCACTCATAGCTCCGAACGAACCATCGGATTTTTGCCCCATTAATTCCTTGATTTCACATTTAGCCGTCATACTAACCCGCGGTCCAAAAGATGGACAACGTAAAATACACATTGCACATCCGTTGCCATAT
>JAEYSJ010000351.1 GCA_023434855.1 Bacillota bacterium
GGTTGACGGGAAGCAGCCTATGTTATGTGGATTACAGGGAGGGGTTGACGGAAAACAGCCTATGTTATGTGGATTACAAGGTGTGCTTGTCGGAAAGCAGCCAATTTGGCGTTCGTCCTCGTTTTCATATTCTTCGTCCCAGCTATCTATTTCAGGAGCTTCCCATGTGGGTTTTTGATATTTGTTGTCGTCGGACATTTTATTTTCCTCCTCTTTTATTTTCGTTAACAGCTTGTATGGCCTTTTTCCTTGAAGGCTGGAATAAGTGAGAGCCGGGAAATATGATTCCGTATCTCAAACTCACGCTAAGCAACAAGCTGTAAAACTCAGTTTTAACTACAACCGCCTTAACGCCGGCGATGCAATTTTAAAACCTCCTTTATGTACTCTGGTGCATAATATGCAAAATATTTAAAATAGGTGAGATGTTCACAAGCAAAAAAGTAATTTGCAGTAGGGATTGAAGTAAAATGGACTTAGCCGAGGAACACTGAGTACATGCTGAACATAATATTTTGATTTGTTACTTAAAAAGATTTATGTTGACAAATAACATAAAATAATCTATAATAAATTTTGTTGTCAGGAAAGACAGAAGCATAAATGCGGAAGTAGCTCAGTGGTAGAGCATCGCCTTGCCAAGGCGAGGGTCGCGAGTTCGAATCTCGTTTTCCGCTCCAAAACGTTACTATGCCCAGCAGGCAGACTGCTGGGCTTTTCGCATAAATCTTGTTTTAAATACAGTTTTATGGTATGATGTAAAGAATGGCGTGCTAAGTATGTGGTTGTGCAGATTTCTTTTCGGGAAAATCAGGTAACCCATAGAATTTGTGTCAAAATGGTAATACTATTATTGGCAGATTAAGCAATGCCTCAAAAATAAATATATAATTACATAGGGAGGACAAAGGAATAAATGAAGGTTAATGTGGAAAAAATAGACAATCATAATAGGGTGTTAGAAATTGAAATACCGCAGCCAGAAGTAGCAAAAGCTCTTGATAAGGCGTATCATAAATTAGCCGGTCAAGTAAATATTCCCGGATTCCGTAAAGGTAAGGCACCACGGCATATTCTGGAAATGCGGGTAGGTAAAGCGGCATTGCTTGATGAAGCTTTCGAAATTCTAGCTTCCAAAGCTTATATTAAGGCTCTCAATGATCAAAATATTGAACCGGTAAGCCATCCTAAAATAGAAGTTGTTTCACTCAAGGAAGACCAGCCATTGGTATTTAAAGTCACCGTTGTTGCTAAACCTGAAATAACTTTGGGTGAATATAAAGAATTAAAAATAGCTCAGCCGGTCGAAGATATTACCGAGGAGCAAGTGCTGGCAGAGATAAAAACTTTGCAGAACCGGCAGGCAAAAATGGTAGTGATGGAAGGTGCTGCATTACAAAATGGCGACTTTGCCATTATAGATTTTGAAGGCTTCCTTGACGGGGTTCCGTTTGAAGGAGGCGAAGGCAAAGCATATCCGTTGGAATTAGGTTCGGGAACATTTATCCCCGGGTTTGAAGAGCAACTTATCGGGGCTAAGGCCGGCGAGGAAAAGGAAGTAAATGTTACTTTTCCGGATGAATATCATTCTAAAGAGCTAGCAGGCAAACCAGTAGTTTTTAAAGTTAAAATTCAAGATGTTAAACGTAAGGAATTACCTGAGCTTGATGATGACTTTGCTAAAGATGTAAGCAAGTTTGAAACGCTGGAGGAATTAAAGCAGGATATCAAGAATAAATTAGAGCAGACCGCAAAAGCAAAGGCTGAGCAAGAGTTTAAAAATGGGGTAATTAAACAGGCAGTAGAAAACTCCACAGTTGACGTCCCTGATGTTATGGTGGAAAATCGTATCAGCACAATGATTGATGATTTAAATGTTAGGTTACAGAATCGCGGTATGGAGTTTGATAAGTATCTTCAATATATCAATAGCGATATGGATACTTTACGGCAAAATTACCGGACGGCAGCCTTGTTTAATGTCAAGACTGATCTTATGCTTGATGCGGTTGCCAAAGCTGAAGGCATGGAAGCAAAGCCGGAAGATATGGAAAAAGAAATTGCTGCTATGGCCGAATCTTACCAGACAAAACCTGAAGAGGTGGCCAAAATTATTGCCGAACAAGGCAGACTTGGCTCATTGGCGGAATCCGTTTTGCGTAAAAAAGCTGCTGATTTCATTATTGAGAGTGCCGTTAAAGAGTAAATAACTTAAAGTAAATAATAAGTTTGAGTATTGACTAATTTGAAAAAGGAACTGAGGTGTTTTTAATGAGCTTTGTGCCAATAGTCGTTGAGCAATCCAACCGTGGAGAACGGGCATATGATATCTATTCCCGTTTATTGAAAGACAGAATAATTTTTCTTGGCGGTCCTGTTGATGATCATGTGGCTAACTTGATAATTGCCCAGCTGTTATTTTTAGAATCTGAGGACCCTGACAAGGATATTCATTTATATATCAATAGTCCTGGCGGCGTAGTAACTGCAGGTCTGGCCATTTATGATACCATGCAGTATATTAAGCCTGATGTTTCTACTATTTGCCTTGGTTCAGCGGCAAGTATGGGGGCATTACTACTGGCGGCAGGCGCTAAAGGCAAGCGTTATGCCCTGCCTTATGCCCGAATCATGATTCATCAGCCTCTGGGCGGGGCTCAAGGGCAAGCGACGGATATTGAAATCCATGCTCGTGAAATATTACGTCTGCGGGAAATTCTTAACGGAATTCTCGTTAACCATACCGGTCAGCAATTGGAAAAAATCCAGCGGGATACCGAACGGGATTTTTATATGTCCAGTGAGCAAGCTAAAGAATACGGTATCATTGATGCCGTTGTCGCGCGTGGGGAGAGGCATTCTGAGAGTCCCAAATAGAGAGGTGATAGTATGTTAAAGTTTGGGGATGACAAAAGTCAACTTAAGTGTTCATTCTGCGGTAAATTGCAGGAGCAAGTGAAAAAGCTGGTTGCCGGCCCTGGCGTTTATATTTGTGATGAGTGTATTGAACTTTGTAACGAAATCATTGAAGAAGAACTTAGCGATGATATAGAGCTGGAACTTAGGGATATCTTAAAACCTAAGGAAATTAAAGAGATTTTGGACCAGTATGTTATTGGACAGGAAGAAGCCAAAAAGACGTTGTCTGTTGCTGTTTACAACCATTACAAGCGTATTAATCTTGGTTCCAAAATGGATGATGTTGAACTGCAGAAATCAAATATTGTGATGTTAGGGCCAACAGGTAGTGGAAAAACTCTACTGGCCCAGACTTTAGCCAAAATATTGAATGTTCCTTTTGCTATTGCTGATGCCACGTCGTTAACTGAAGCCGGATATGTTGGTGAAGATGTTGAAAATATTCTTCTTAAACTGATCCAGGCAGCAGATTACGATGTAGAGAAAGCTGAAAAAGGCATTGTGTATATTGACGAAATTGATAAAATTGCCCGTAAATCGGAAAACCCTTCAATTACCCGCGATGTATCTGGTGAAGGTGTGCAGCAGGCTTTGCTAAAAATTCTTGAGGGTACTGTGGCCAGTGTGCCGCCTCAAGGAGGACGCAAGCATCCTCACCAGGAATTTATTCAAATTGACACAACAAACATTTTGTTTATCTGTGGTGGTGCTTTTGACGGTATCGACAAGATTATCAGCGCCCGTACAGGTAAGAAATCAATGGGCTTTGGCGCTGAAGTTCGCAGCAAACAAAATAAGAAATTAGGGGAAACTCTTTCCCGGATTCTGCCGGAAGATTTGTTGAAATTTGGCCTCATTCCTGAGTTTGTTGGCCGTTTGCCGGTCATTGTGACTCTTGATGCTCTGGATGAAGAGGCACTTATTAGAATTCTGCTTGAACCTAAAAATGCGCTAATTAAGCAATACCAGAAATTCCTGGAACTTGACAACGTTCAACTGGAATTTAAGGAAGATGCTCTAAGAGCGATTGCTGTTGAAGCATTGAAACGCAATACCGGCGCTCGTGGTCTTAGAGCGATTATCGAGAGTATTATGCGCAATGTAATGTATGATGTTCCTTCACGTTCGGATATTACAAAATGTACCGTCACGAAGGAAGTTGTTGTGAATAAAGAAGAACCTATGTTGTGCACGATCGATCGTAAAAATAAGAAAAAAGAAGAATCAGCGTAAAGAGGAGGAGAATTTCTCCTCTTTCTTTTTATACAGCCTCCAGTGCCGCTTTTTGCCAGGATAAAATAATTCCCCCTGTTAATACTAAAATCACGACAATATATTATGTTGCTGTGGAAAGGGGGTTTTTGGGAAAGTGGATTATGCCGTTAATGTGATTACTTTAATTCAGTTCTTTTTTGCCATCATTATTGGTCTGTACTTTTGGAATCTTTTGAGATCCCAGCAGGGAAACCGGATGGCTGTGGAACGTGAATCTAAAAAAGAAATGGATAGATTACAGAAATTGCGCTCAATAGCTTTAACCGAGCCATTATCTGAAAAAACACGTCCAGCTACTTTTTCAGAAATTATTGGGCAGGAAGAAGGCTTAAAAGCTCTGAGAGCCTCTCTTTGCGGGCCAAACCCACAGCATGTGCTTATTTATGGACCGCCTGGTGTTGGTAAAACGGCAGCTGCCCGGCTTATACTGGAAGAAGCAAAACGCAATGTACTTTCGCCTTTTGGGCCAACTGCGAAGTTTATTGAAATGGATGCCACAACAGCACGCTTTGATGAACGGGGAATTGCCGATCCATTGATTGGCACTGTTCATGATCCCATATATCAAGGGGCCGGTCCACTTGGTGTTGCCGGTATTCCCCAGCCTAAGCCAGGTGCAGTTACCAAGGCCCATGGAGGGGTATTGTTCATTGATGAAATTGGTGAATTGCATCATGTTCAGATGAATAAACTATTGAAAGTATTGGAAGACCGTAAAGTCTTTTTGGAAAGTTCATACTATAACAGTGAAGATGTTAATATTCCTACTCATATTCATGATATTTTCCAAAATGGTCTGCCTGCTGATTTTCGTCTTGTAGGAGCTACTACCCGGACTCCCCAGGAAATTCCACCGGCTATCCGCTCAAGGTGTGTGGAAATATTTTTTCGTCCGTTGCTGTCCGACGAGGTTGGCTTGGTTGCGCGTAACGCTGTAAAAAGGCTTGATTTCACAATTGATGACGCAGCCGTGGAAGTAATAAAAAACTATGCGAATAATGGCAGGGACGCTGTAAATATTGTTCAAATTGCCGCCGGAGTAGCGTTGAATGAGCAAGCTAGAACGATAACCTGTTCAAACGCGGAATGGGTGATAAATTTCGGGCAATACAATCCTAGACCTGATAAAAAAATTCAGCCCAAGCCACAAGTTGGTTTTGCCAATGGTTTGGCAGTTTATGGCGCTAACGTGGGAACGGTGATGGATGTCGAAGTGTCTGTTGTGCCTAACAAGTATAATACCGGCAAATTTACAGTTACGGGTGTAGTCGATGAAGAGGAAATTGGCGCTCAAGGCCGTACTATGCGGCGAAAAAGTATGGCAAAAGGATCATTGGAAAATGTGCTTACGGTATTAGCTAATAAATTTTGTATTGATTTCAATAAGTATGACATTCATGTAAATTTTCCCGGAGGAGGTCTTATTGATGGCCCTTCGGCAGGCATTACTATTGCTGTTGCTATTTACTCCGCGATTCATGGCATCCCCATTGACAATGCTGTGGCCATGACAGGTGAGATCTCTATACGAGGCTTAATTAAACCGGTAGGCGGAGTAAGTGCGAAAATCGCCGCTGCTAAACAAGCAGGAGCACGCCGGGTACTTATTCCCAAGGAAAATTGGCAGGAGCTATACCGGAATATGGATATAGAGGTTATTGCTGTGGAAACTGTGGAAGAAGCGTTAATGCATGCATTGGTCAAGGGCGAAGAAAATCTGCATTTTGAAACGATACCACCTCAGTCTGAACTGCTGTCTGCTGCAAGTCTGCCAGTAAATATTTAGGATTAAGCCCTCAACCGGTGAGGGCTTAATTTTTATAATTATTTATAGCATATTAGAGGCTGTTACAAAATACCCATCTACGTTGTTGACGCTTGCCGACGGTATAAGCTTAA
This sequence comes from Bacillota bacterium, assembly GCA_023434855.1. The sequence goes on from JAEYSJ010000351.1 coordinate 6,094, forward strand.
TACGCATTGATGTGCGATTTTCAGGGGGCCTAGCATCCGGGTATTTTGTAACAGCTTTAAAGAATTCTAAGGAAAGTTATGTTTTTTTAAAACAAACTCTATTATGGTTCTAATGACTGTTATTATTATATAGATTAAAAGGAATTTACGGTTTATATGAGAATATTTATAAATGACGGCGTTGAAAATAATAGTAAGTAATGTTAGGGACAAAATATGATAAGCAATACAAGGCAAACCTGAAGGGGGCGAAGCTTATGGCAAACAAAAGACGTACAATTCCACTGCTGCCGCTTAGGGGCATTTTAGTATTCCCATATATGATAATTCATCTTGATGTGGGCCGGGAAAAATCTATTAGCGCGCTTGAAGAGTCAATGGTACATGATCGCTTAATTATGCTGGCTACGCAAAAAGATGCGCAAAATGATAAACCAGTACCGGAAGATATTTTTAACATTGGTACCGTCGCTGAAATAAAACAGTTATTAAAACTACCGGGCGGCACCATTCGCGTACTAGTGGAAGGCTTGCATCGTGCAGAAATTGTGGAATATAAAGATATGGAACCGTTTTATTTGGTCGAAATAAACGAATTTGATGATTCTGAAACTAAGACGCCGGAAATTGAAGCTCTTACTAGGACGGTTGTACATCAATTCGAACAGTGGGTTAAATTAAGCAAAAAAATACCGCCGGAAACGCTGGTTTCCGTAGTGGTAGTGGAGGAGCCGGGTCGCCTGACAGATCTTATTGCCAGCCATCTTTCCCTAAAAATTGAAGATAAACAGGCTGTGCTTGAAGCTGTAAGTGTTAAAGACCGCTTGGAAAGATTATGTGAAATTCTTGGCCGGGAAATGGAAATCCTGGAACTGGAAAAAAAGATTAATGTTCGTGTTCGCAAACAAATGGAAAAGACCCAGAAAGAATACTATCTTAGGGAACAACTTAAAGCTATTCAGAAGGAACTGGGTGACAAGGATGACCGTACCGCGGAAGCCGATGAATACCGTCAACGGATGAAGGAGCAAGAACTCCCTAAAGAAGTTGCTGATAAAATAACAAAAGAGATTGAGCGCCTGGAAAAAATGCCGCCTATGCAGGCAGAAAGCGCTGTAATTCGTACATATTTGGACTGGCTGTTGTCACTGCCCTGGACTAAGGAAACGGAAGATAATCTGGATATTACCAGAGCTGAAGAAATTCTGGAAGAAGATCATTATGGATTAGAAAAAGTTAAGGAACGTATTCTGGAATATCTTTCTATAAGGAAACTGACCGAGACGATGAAAGGTCCGATTCTTTGCCTTGTAGGACCGCCCGGTGTTGGTAAAACTTCATTAGCCCGTTCAATTGCCCGCTCAATGGATAGAAAATTTGTGCGCATTTCACTGGGTGGAGTACGGGATGAGGCGGAAGTTCGCGGTCATCGCAGAACTTATGTTGGCGCATTGCCAGGCCGAATTGTTCAAGGTATGCGTACTGCCGGTTCGAAAAACCCTGTATTTCTCCTTGATGAGGTAGATAAAATGAGTGCCGATTTTCGGGGTGATCCATCGGCAGCATTACTGGAAGTCCTTGATCCCGAACAAAACAATACTTTTAGTGACCATTATGTGGAGGTACCTTTTGATCTTTCCCGCGTTTTGTGGGTTGTGACGGCCAATGTCATGCATAATATTCCCCGCCCTTTGTTAGACCGCATGGAAATTATAACTATTGCCGGTTATACTGAAGAAGAAAAAGTGCAAATTGCAAAACGTTATCTTATTCCTAAACAAACACGCGATCATGGGCTAAATGACAAGCAAATCATTTTTTCCGAAGGTACTATTCAAAAGGTAATAAGGGACTATACCCGCGAGGCCGGTGTACGTAATCTTGAACGAAATATAGCTAACTTATGCCGTAAGGTTGCCAGACAGATTGTTCAGGATAAGCGTACCAGTGTAAAGATTACCGCTCAAAATTTGCATACATTTTTGGGGGCGCCAAAACACCGGCATACCCAGGCGGAGACCAATCATCAGGTCGGCGTAGCTACCGGTTTGGCCTGGACGGAAGTCGGCGGCGAAGTATTAGGGGTAGAGGTCTCGGTAATGAAAGGCAAAGGCAAACTGACTTTAACCGGGAAGCTTGGCGAGGTAATGCGGGAATCTGCCCAGGCGGGTTTTAGCTATATTCGCTCCAGGGCTCAGGAACTTGGTATTGATCCTGAGTTTTACGAAAAAATGGATATTCATATCCATTTGCCTGAAGGGGCTATTCCCAAAGACGGACCATCGGCAGGCATTACCATGGCTACAGCAGTTGCTTCAGCGCTTACCGGCAAAATGGTCAGAAGCAATATTGCTATGACAGGTGAAATTACCCTACGCGGCAGGGTGCTTCCTGTAGGCGGAATAAAGGAAAAAGTGCTGGCTGCTCACCGCGTGGGCATTAAGAAGATTATTTTACCTAAAGAGAATAAGCGGGATATGGACGAAATACCGGTAAATGTGAAAAGAAATCTTGAGTTCATATTAGTTGAACATATGGATGAAGTATTAGACCAAGCTTTGGTGGGGACTGAATGAGCGAAGACAAAATAAATGTCGTTGGTTCAGGCTATGTGGCATCAGCGGTGCGCCTTGACCAGTATCCGGCAGGTGATCTTATAGAAATTGCCTTTATTGGACGTTCTAATGTGGGCAAGTCATCTTTGCTTAATTCATTATGCCGCCGGCATGGTTTGGCCCGGATCAGCTCAAGTCCGGGCAAAACGCAGACTTTGAATTTTTATACTATGACGGTAAAGTTTAGTGAAACAGAGCGCAAGGAATTGTTTCTGGTTGATTTGCCAGGCTATGGTTATGCCCGTACCGGTCAGTCTGCCCGTCGGCAATGGGCTAAATTTATTGAAGAATATTTGTTGAAATCTTCCCGCTTAAAACTTGTTTGCCAGCTCATTGACATGCGTCATCCGCCAATGGCTAGTGATATTACCAGTTTCCGCTGGCTTGTCGAGCATAACCTTCCGGTTCAGGTAGTGGCTACCAAGGCTGATAAGATAAGCCGTATGGCATTAAATAAGCATATAGATGTCATCAAACATGACTTAGGCCCATCCTGCGGTAAAGTTATTGCCTATTCATCGGAGAAAAGCCTTGGACGTGATGAACTGCTTGACGTAATTACTAAGATTTTGTTAAAATAAAATGGATACACAAGTAAAGTAGGACAGTCAATGGTTGTCCTACTTTTTTTTGTATATACTATAATATGGACTGTTTAAAAATGCTCAGATGCAGCGTTCTGGATAGTACGCATCAACAACGCAGAAAGATTGTTGCAAATAATTCTGCGCTAATTGTACGGGTCGCTAGAGAACGTGAGCGAGGCGTACATGGGTTGGTATATACGTACAATCGATTCAAGTAAATCTATGAGACGGTAAAAGACTGTAATGTTACATAGATACTTGTTCGATAGGACGCTTAGCGAGCGCTCGCAGGAGCAACAACGCAGATGGGCGTTTTGAAACAGTCTCAGGAAGGCAGGGTGCTATGCTGACCAACTTCGATAAAGCACTGCTAAATATATTGCAGACAGACTTGCCTTTGTCTACACGTCCCTTTGCGATAATTGCCGGACGTCTGGGTGTTAGTGAGGAAACGGTTATTGAACGACTGCGGCACCTTAGGGATGAAGGTCTTATCCGGCGTATTGGTCCTTTCTTCGACTCAACCAAGTTAGGCTATACCAGCGCACTGGTCGCTGTGCATGTACGACCTGAATGCGTTGCATCCGTAGCGGAAGCTATCAATGCATATCCCGGCGTAACCCACAATTATGAACGTGAAAATGAAGAAGGGGCGGATTTTAATTTGTGGTTTGCCATATTATCTCCCAGTATAGACGTACAGGAAAAGATTTTGGCCGAAATTAAGAATTTGCCGGGGATAGAAAAATTAATTGCTCTTCCTGCTACTAAGAAGTATAAGGTTAGCGTACAGTTTAATCTATAGAGAGTATGTTTTAAAGCGCCCATCTTTGACCTGAGTTGAAACATCCCCATAAATTAAGGTTGCGTGTTTTTGAAAAACACTCTAATAAAGAGGTGAGTTTATGCTGGATGAGTTGGATAAAAAGATTATTGCTGTTATGCAGGATGAGTTTCCGCTTGTAACCGAACCGTACCGCGAGATAGCCGATAAAATAGGTATTAGCGAGGCGGAGCTCTTGCAACGTCTTGATAACTATCGCCAGTCTGGGCAAATGCGTAAACTAGGCGCGGTGCTTCGACATCGCGAAGTAGGTTATGCCGCCAATGCATTATGTGCCTGGATTGTTCCGGATGAACGGCTTAATGAGACGGGGAAAATTATGTCCTGCCATCCTGCCGTTACCCATTGTTATGCACGGGTTTCACAACCGGGCTGGCCTTACAACTTTTACACCATGGTGCATGCCCACACCCGGGACGAATGCCGGGCTTTGGCCAAAGGACTGGCGTTGGATGCCGGTCTTGATAAATACATAATGCTGTTTAGTACCCGTGAATGGAAAAAGACCAGTATGCGTTATTTTCGGGAGGGGGACGGCAATGTTTAGGAATTTTGATGAAGTACTTCTTGCGGTAAAAGAAAGGCCGCCCAAACGGATAGCTGTGGCGGCAGCCCAGGATGATGCAGTGCTGGAGGCGGTAAAAGGGGCTAAAGAGCAGGGGATTGCGGACTTTATTCTGGTAGGAGACACTGATAAAATACAAAATATGGCTGAAAAGCTGGACATTAGTCTGGAAGGTATACCAATAATTCAGGAAACAGACGACCGTCAGGCGGTCTATCAGGCAGTGTCCATGGTATCAAGAGGTGAGGCTGATATATTGATGAAAGGCCTTATTAATACCGCGGATTTGCTCAGGGCAGTACTTGACAAAGAGATTGGTCTTAGGACAGGACGGGTGCTTAGCCATGTGGCCGTCTATGAATTGCCCGGATTTGACAGGCTTATTATGGTTACCGATGGCGGTATGAACATTGCACCTAACTTACAGCAAAAAGCTGATATAATTCAAAATAGCGTTAAGCTGGCTCATGTACTGGGGATTGATCCCGCCAAAGTTGCAGTTTTAGCCGCAGTTGAAGTTGTCAATCCAGATATGCCGGTAACGTTAGAAGCAGCTGCTTTAGCGAAAATGGCTGACAGGGGGCAAATCAAAGGCGCCATTGTTGACGGACCGCTGGCCTTTGATAACGCGATAAGTGCTGAGGCAGCCAAACATAAAGGAATTAATAGTCTGGTTGCCGGCTATGCCGACATCTTACTGGTGCCTGATATTGAGGCAGGCAATATACTAGGCAAATCTTTGGTGTATATGGCTGGTGGCCGCATTGCCGGCATAATTATGGGCGCAACTAAACCGGTAATCGTAACATCAAGGGCCGATACATATGAAGCCAAAATGATGTCATTAGCACTGGGAGTACTGTTAGCGTAGTGAAAAAAATAACTTAGATAACCCCTATAGAAAATAGAGGAATTGAATTATTCTATGTAGAATTACAAGATTAAAGCGAAAACCTATGCAAAATTTTTTTTGGGCTCATTGGTCAGACCATCCGTCCGTAATGCGTGTAATTTACTTAAAATTTTGAAAAGGACGGATGTGTTTTTTGAATATCGTGGTCAGACCATCTGTCCGGTAAAAATAGAATTGCTTAATTATGCTATCCAGAGTGAACTCATAAATACGTGAAATTAATAATTTCTTGTAGGATAATATCTTACAAGATTTTAAGCATATTTCTTACTTCAGCTTACTGTGTCTGCCTGATTTACGTATTGCAAAATTTACGCGAGAATATTAGACAGATAATAGTTTAAATCTATTTTGCTATAGTAAGCTGAGAAAAATGAAAATATGCAAATTACTGACATTGCGACTTAAAATAGCTGTAATTTACTCATAATTGTGAAAAGAGAAAACTATTACAATTTATAGCAGTATTCAAAATGTTAAGTAGTTTATTTCCCGGTAATATGAGGATAAAGGTGGTGATGTATTTTAAAAATAGGCTATGGGATATTTAAAGCGGGAAAAGTACTGAAAGCGCAAGTCAAACTTGAAGAGTTTAAGTATTAAAGAAAGGGTGTTAAGATCACAATGACATGGACGCAAATCTATGATCCAATGAGCAATCTTCCGCTTTCTGCATTGATTGCTGCGATTCCGATGATTATTATTTTTTATCTTTTGGCCATCCGTCGCGCACCGGGACAAGTTGCCGGTGCCGCTGCAGTTACTTCAGCCGTTTTGGTGGCAATTTTTGTCTATAAAATGCCGGTAGGCCTAGCCCTTACGGCAACAGGCATGGGTGCTTTGTATGGTGTCTTCCCGATTTTTTGGATAGTTATTACCGCTATTTTTATTTACAATATGACAGTGGAAACCGGACAATTCGAGATTGTCAAGAACTCGATTGCCAGTATTACTGATGACCGTCGTTTACAAGCATTACTGGTAGCTTTTGCTTTTGGCGCTTTTCTGGAGGGAGCGGCGGGTTTTGGTACCCCTGTTGCCATTTCGGCGGGAATGTTGGTTGGTTTGGGTTTTAACCCGTTATATGCCGCCGGACTTTGTTTGATTGCCAATACAGCTCCGGTTGCCTTTGGTGGTATCGGTATTCCAATTATCGTTGCTGGACAAGTTACCGGAGTTGATACTTTAAAAATTAGTGCAATGGTAGGCCGTCAACTTCCGTTTTTATCGGTAATTATACCTATCTGGCTGGTAGTATTGATGTCTGGCTGGAAAGCAGCTATGGAAGTGCTGCCCGCTTGTTTGGTAGCCGGTGTTTCCTTTGCCGGACTGCAATGGTTTTCTTCAAACTTCCTGGGGCCAGAACTACCCGATATCTTATCCTCCCTCGCCGCAATTGTTTCTTTAGCTTTGTTCCTGAAAGTATGGAAACCGGCCAGCATATGGCGGTTCCCTGAAGAGAGAGCAGTCTCCACTGCGACAATCACTATGAAAGCGACGAATGTTTCAGCCGGTTCTTTTGGTACTGTTTTAAAAGCTTGGTCGCCATTTATCATTTTAACTGTAATGGTTATTCTGTGGGGCCTGAAACCGGTTGTTGCCGTACTGGATTCAGTAACCATTAAATGGTTGGTGCCGGGCCTTGATAAAGTAGTGTCCCAAGTTGCGCCAATTGTCAAACAACCAACCGCAATGGCTGCTCTTTACAAAATCAACTGGCTGAGTGCGGCCGGTACCGCCCTGTTTTTTGCCAGTGCTTTGTCTGCTGCAGTACTGGGTGTTGGGCCATCCCGGTATATCAGTATTTTTGTCAAGACCTTCAAACAGTTGACTAAACCTTTAATTACAATTCCCTGTGTGCTTGGTCTGGCTTATGTTATGAACTATTCCGGCATGAGCTCAACTCTTGGCTTGTTTTTGGCCGGCACAGGTTCCCTATTTCCCTTCTTTTCGCCTTTCCTCGGATGGCTTGGTGTATTCCTGACCGGTTCCGATACCTCGGCCAATGCCCTGTTTGGCAATTTGCAAGCTGTCACTGCCCAACAAGTCGGCGTAAATCCTATTCTTACCGTAGCCGCAAACTCTTCTGGTGGTGTTACCGGCAAAATGATTTCCCCGCAGAGTATTGCAGTCGCCACAGCCGCTTCGGGATTGATCGGCAAAGAGGGTCATTTGTTCAGCTTTACCGTAATGCATTCCATTATTTTGGCGATTATCGTTGGCATAATGACTTATGCGCAAGCCTATATTTTGACCTGGATGATTCCGTAGATAATTATATGTATACATTATGAGAGTGTGGACGTCGTCTGCACTCTCTTTTCTTATTTAATAAATTTATGGTAAAGGGTGAATAATAATAGGTGAATAGCAGCTGGGAAAACTGCCATTCAAAGTTATAAGCTAATAAGGAGGTGCCTTTATGGCTGATGTTTCACTGAAAGATGAACAGCGGGTGTTTATGACAGGCAATGAGGTTGTTGCCTGGGCTGCATTGGCAGCCAAAGTTGATATTATGTATGGCTACCCGATTACTCCGCAAAATGAGATTATGCATTACTGGACAAGAATTGCCCCCAAATATAACAGAAAGTTTCTTCAGGTTGAAGATGAAATATCTGCCGGATTTACCACTTTGGGGGGGGTTATTTCCGGCAGAAAAGCTTTTACAGCCACAGCGGGCCCGGGAAACGTTCTGATGCAAGAGTCCGCCAATATGGCTGAAATGATGCGTTTGCCTATTGTATACGTAATTCAGCAGCGTGGCGGGCCGTCGACAGCTACCGTTATTTATGCGCAGCAGGAAACTACGTTAACCTGTTACGGCGGTAATGGTGAAGGACATCGTATTGTTTACTCTACGGCGACTCATCAGGAGCTGTTTGATTATACCATCAAGGCTTTCAATGCTGCCTGGACTTACCGTTTTCCAAGTTTTGTGCTGGGGGATGGCTATCAGGCAAAAATGCGGGAACCGTTAACTATATATGATCCGGAAGCAAAGGGAATAGCGTTGGTAAAGCCTGAGCCTCTTCTCGGAGATACCACCAAACCTGACCGGAATTATAAACATTTGCGTAATACTTATAACACTGAAGACGAATTATACGAAGTGGTTAAAGCTATTCAGCGTGACTGGGATGCCATGGCTGCCAAAGTAGTTGAATGGGAGGCAAGGGATTGTGAGAATGCAGAGAAAGTCATTGTCACCCACGGAATAGTGTCCCGGTCGGCGCTTGGTGCGTATAACCAGCTTCGCGCCAAGGACGAAAAAGTTGGTCTCTTCCGGCCGATTACCCTTCGTCCGTTTCCGGGACAACAGCTCAGAGATGCGGTTAAAAGCGCCAAGAAACTGTTAGTTGCCGAATCCGCATATGGTCAGTTGTTAAAAATGGTGCAAAGCGAGTTGTTTGGCAGTACTATTGAAATTGTGCCTATGCTCAGGCCGGGCATTGGGATTACTACCGAAGAAATTATTGAAGAATACAACAAGCTGTAGGAGTTGGAAGGAGGATTGACATGCAGGAATTAAAAGAAGACAATGTTCTTCAGCCGGCCATGCCGTCATGCTGGTGTGAGGAAACAAAGCCGCATAAATTTTGCCCCGGCTGCGGTCATGGGATTATTCTGAAGGTGCTTGGTGAAGCAATTGATGAACTGGGGATTAAAGATAAAATAGTATTTGGCTGTGATATTGGCTGTTCCTTGTTAGCCTGGGACTTTTTTGCTATTGACACAGTGCAGACCCATCATGGACGGACAAATCCGGTAATAGTTGGCATGAAAAGGGCTAATCCTGATATTATCGGCATTGGTTATATGGGCGACGGCGGCGGGTATGCGATAGGCTCACAGCATCTGTTTAATGCCGCAGTACGCAACGAAAAAATTACCATTATTTTATGCAATAACTGCAATTACGGCATGACCGGCGGTCAGATGGCGCCTACAACTCTGCCGGGCATGAAAACTGAGACTTCGCCTTATGGCCGGGATATTAAGGAGACCGGCGCGCCGACTAAAGGCCCGGAAATGGTTGCGGCAGTAGCCCCTGAAGGAGCATATGTGGCCCGCGGTACTGTGGCTAACCCCCGCCAATTGAAAGGATTTATCAAAAAAGCCTTGGAAAACCAAATTGCCGGCAACGGAATTTCTTTTGTTGAGTGCTTGTCCGGCTGTCCGACTAATTGGCGTACTAATGCGAAGCAAACCTGGGAGTTTATTGAGAAAGATATGGCCCAGTACTTCAAAATCGGCGAATTGCGTGTACCGCAAGCGAAGGAGGGATAATAGTGGCGAAAGTTGTAAAAATTGCTCTGGCCGGGGAAGGTGGTCAAGGTGTTCAATCAATTGCGGAAATTCTCGCTGAGGCTGCTAATGAAGAAGGCAAACAAGCGTTGTATATCCCCAACTTCGGGGTGGAGCAGCGGGGCGGGGTATCAATAGCTTATGTGCAAATTAGTGATGGCCAGATAGGTGCGCCCAAATTTGTAAAAGCTGATATTCTTATTCCCTTAAGCCCCAGAGCGGTAAAACGTACTCAAGGTCATGCCGGCAAAGAGACTGTATATATCTATGATAATTCCCTTGTCCAGCAGGCGGAAGTCAACGATAATATTGTCGGCTTGCAGTATTTTGACGTGACTCCGCCTTGCCCTGCCGCCGCAGAGCCGAATAAAGATTTACCGCAGGATATGATTGCCGGCGACCCTAAAACCTGCTCATATACTACATCCAATAAACCCGGTGTAAATCCGGCAGACATTCCGGAAGTAAAAAAAGTTGTGTCTATTCCCGCAAATGATATAGCTAAAAATGAGTTGCATCCCCGTGTCTTTAATATAATTATTCTCGGTGCTGTAATTGCTGCAACCGAGGTACTGCCGATAGACAGTATAAAAAAGGCGCTGGATACAAAACTTGGTGAAAAATTTAAAGCCAACCCCGAGCTCAGGGATATGAATTACAAAGCGTTGGAACGCGGTTATCAGCTGATCAAGAGTGCGATGTAAGGAGGGGGACAAAATGGCGAAAACTAATTGGGAATCCGTTAAAGAAACAAGTGAAAAAGGATTATGGGCGATATTTCCAGGAATGTGCAAGGGCTGCGGTTTATGTATAGAAAAATGCCCTAAAAAATGCATTAGGTGGTCAGAGGGTTTGGGGGTGTATGGGACGCCGCGGGTTGACGCTGATATGAAAGAATGCATTGTCTGTGGTATCTGCCAAATGGTATGTCCAGACTGTGCAATTCGTGTTGAAAAAAATAAATAGGGTAGACTTTAGCACGGAAAATAGTGTATTATAGAACGAGACTTGATTATAGGTGGTACACGTAGTGAAAAATACCGTATTATTTGAAATTGTACAAAATGACTTGCTAGCTTTGGAAAATGAACTGTTGTCTATAGTGCACTCGCCGGCTGATCTAATCACGGACATTAGTAGTCACCTGGTACGGGCAGGCGGCAAACGTTTGCGGCCTGCTCTGTATCTTATTAGTGCCCGGAGCGCCAATGTTGCGATTGACAAGCTATTGCCTGTAGCGGCAGCCATTGAATTAATTCACATGGCGACTCTCGTGCACGATGATGTTATCGACAATGCCACCACCCGCCGGGGTATCCCGACAGCGAATACCCGCTGGGGCAATCATAAATCGGTACTATCAGGCGATTATCTGTTTGCTAAAGCTTTTTCCATTATTGCAACACAAGTAGACAGCCGGATGTTAAAAGTATTGACTGATGTGATTTGTTCCATGTGTGAGGGAGAGATCATGCAGCTTAAGGATGCTTTTAATCCCGAACAGTCTGAAAACGAATATTTTGTGCGTATTGCCCAGAAAACCGCCGATTTTATTGCCGCCAGTTGTGAGCTTGGCGGTATATCCGCGCAACTAAGTCCGGAAGACATACGTGCCTTGCGACAATACGGATACAGTATAGGTATGGCATTTCAAATTACCGATGATATTTTAGACGTTACCTCGTCCTCGGAACAAATTGGCAAGCCTGCCGGAAATGACTTGCGGCAGGGTATAATTACATTACCGATTATCTATGCATTAGCAAACGGTACCCATAGCACTGAACTCAGAAATATCATTTTAGCACGGGATATGTCAGATGAACAAGTTAAGCGTGGACTTGCCATTATTCATGACTCTGAAGCCGTTGAGTATTCTTTCAGGTATGTTGAAAAATATTTACAGGCAGCCCGTAAAGTTCTGCCCGCTTCGTTGCCAAGAGATGCACAGGAAACTCTTATGTCTATTGCCGACTTTGTAGGACTTCGCAATAGTTAACAAGATTAGATGGAGGCAAGCATGTTTAGGCCAGTAAAAACAAAAAAAGTGTATGAGGAAATAGTCGAACAGATAAAAAAACTAATTGTAGATGGCAAATTGCAGCCTGGTGATAAATTGCTATCCGAACGCGAACTGTCGGAAAAGCTGAATGTTAGCAGAACATCAGTACGTGAAGCATTTAGCGCCCTGGAAATGATGGGGGTTATTGCCATTCGTCCGGGTGAAGGCAGTTTCGTACGCCAAGTATCTTTTGAAGGCATGCTTGAGCCGTTGGCCTTTTTACTGCAGGTTGATATTGATGATACAATGGAATTAATGGAAGTACGTAAGGTTCTGGAAGTTGAAGTAGCCGCTTTAGCCGCTGTACGTGCTACGCCTCAGCATATTGAAGAGCTTCACCTGGCGCTTAACGCGATGGTCGAAGAAGTGCGCAATGGGGGAATTGGTGATAAAGCTGACGCCGATTTTCACTTTGCGGTAGTTAGGGCATCGAAAAATCAAATTCTCATAAAATTAATGAATACCATCTCTGATTTAATGGCGAATACCTTTCGTACCTTACGGCAAAAAATGTTTTTAGCTTCGCATATGCCGGAAGTATTGTATGATTCTCACTATGGGATTTATGAAGCAATAGTAAAAAGAAATCCCAAACTGGCTCGCGAGAAAATGCGTGAACACTTAACAATGGTTGAGGAAGCCATGCGTCGGTTACAAGATGGCGGGGTTAATTCCTTGAAAAATTTCCACGATTATCCCAAAGACCACAAAATAAAAAAAGATTTTGGTTTTCCTTCCTGAAAGTTTTTCTTGATTAGGATTAAAATATAATTCTAACGGAAAAGCTTTTTTGCCTTTCCTGTACATTTTGCAGCAGCAACGAACTTGTTGTTTTTTTTGGGCTTAATAGGTATAATATATTAGGTAAATAATTGAGCGTGTTATGCAAAAACATGCAATGTTTTTAAAGGGGCTGTGATAAAATGTTTAGTTTTAGTATGCCTGAATTAGTTCTTATCCTGGTAATTGCCCTTGTTGTGTTCGGACCAGGCAAATTGCCTGAAGTAGGTAAGGCCTTAGGGAGAGGAATTCAGGAATTCCGCCGGGCGACAAGCGCCGTAATGGCTGATGAACCTGTAAAAGTTGAACAGAAAGTTGAAGAAAAGAAGCCTGAAGACAAAAAGGCTGAAGAGAAGGCCGAAGAGAAAAAGTGAGGAGCAGCTGATGTCAGAGACAACGATACGTGATCAAGAGAACGATACCGGACAGGAGGAAGAAAGGGAAACTGGAGATTCCCAGGTAGGGGAAATGTCGCTGATTGATCATTTACAGGAACTGCGTAAACGATTGATTACGATTATTATTGCTATCGGTGTTGGCAGTACTATTAGTTATTTTTATGCCGCAGACCTGGTGCATTTAATCACTGCTCCTGCCGGTAAGCTATATTATATGAATCCGGCAGAAGCTTTTTTTACATATCTTAAAGTATCGGTTTTTGCCGGTTTTTTATTGGCATTGCCGCTTGTTCTTTATCAATTGTGGGCTTTTATTGTCCCCGCCTTGACTACCAAGGAACGCACCGCCTCATTTATATTAGTGCCGGCCTCAGTAACTTTGTTTTTTTTCGGTTTGGCTTTTTCCTACTTTTTTGTACTGCCGGCAGGCATTAAATTTTTCATGGGATTCGCAACTGAAGATTTACAGCCGTTGTTCTCGTTGGGGGAGTATTTGTCTTTTGTTATTTCTTTCCTACTTCCTTTTGGTTTTATTTTTGAACTGCCCTTATTTATTCTGGTATTGGCCAAGGTTGGTATTATCAATTCAAGATTCTTAACTTCCAAACGTAAGGTAGTGCTGGTATTATCTTTTGTTATCGGAGCGGTAATTTCACCAACGCCTGATGTATTTTCCCAGACCATGGTAGCTATACCCATGATATTGCTGTATGAAATTAGCATTATTATTGTAAAATATATTCTACGGAAATAGAGGCTGGCACAAAACGTCTATTTGCGGTGCCAGTTGAACGTTTTAACAAGCTTTGTTAAATTACGGCTGCGTGTTTTTTTAACACGCTCTATTATGGAAGGAGCACTTTGCTTGGCCTTTAACGATTTGCGTGACTTTATTGATGCTTTGGAACAGCGCGGCTGGCTAAAACGTGTAAGCCAGAGTGTTGACTGTGAACTGGAAATTACCGAAATTACTGACCGTGTGTCGAAAATGCAAGGTGACAGAAATGTTGCCCTGTTGTTTGAAAATGTTAAGGGATTTGATATACCTGTTCTTATGAATGCTTTTGGCAGTATGGAACGGATGGCTTTTGCCCTTGGAGTGGAAAAAATTGATGATATTGCAGACGAATTGCGGGGTATCTTAAAACTGCCGTATATTTCCCTGCAAAATAAATTGGATTTGGTTAAGCTTATTCCAACGGCAAAACGCGCCATTAATTTCCCGAAGTATGTTAAATCCGCGCCATGTAAAGAAGTCATTATTAAAGACAAGCCATCGCTGGACAAGTTCCCCATCTTGAAATGCTGGCCCGGAGACGCCGGCAAGTTTATTACTCTGCCGCTGGTATTTACTAAGAATCCTCTTAATGGCAAACGCAATGTCGGTATGTACCGGCTGCAAGTTTATGATGGGCAAACTACCGGTATGCATTGGCATATACATAAAAATGGCGCTGATAATTACCGCGCACATCGGGAGTTAGGCAGGGATCGCATTGAAGTGGCAGTAGCTATCGGAGGTGATCCGGCGATAACTTATGCTGCCACCGCCCCTTTGCCGCGGGATATTGACGAAATGGTTTTTGCCGGTTTTTTGCGTAAAAAGCCGGTTGAACTGGTGAAATGCGAAACGGTTGATATTGAAGTCCCCGCCCAGGCGGAAATAGTGCTTGAAGGGTACGTCAATATGGATGAATTAAGGGTGGAAGGGCCTTTTGGCGATCATACCGGCTATTATTCCCTGGCGGACAACTATCCTGTTTTTCATATTACATGTATTACTCATCGCAAAAATCCTATTTATCCTGCTACCATTGTCGGCAAGCCGCCGATGGAAGACTGCTTTATGGCTAAAGCCAGCGAACGCATTTTTTTACCGGTTCTCCAGACACATTTGCCGGAGATAGTGGATATAAATCTGCCGCTTGAAGGAGTTTTCCACAACTGCGCCGTTGTTGCCATCAAAAAAAGTTATCCCCAGCATGCCAAGAAAGTTATGCATTCTATGTGGGGCATGGGGCAAATGATGTTCACCAAAATGATTATCGTGGTTGATGCCCATGTTAATGTGCAGGATATGAATGAAGTGTGGTGGCGGGTATTTAATAATATCGATGCCCGCTGTGATATTGTGATGGTTGATGGACCGCTAGATGTGCTTGATCATTCATCACCGATGCCGAATTGGGGCACAAAAGTCGGCATTGACGCAACAAAAACGTGGCCATCGGAAGGTCATACCCGGGAATGGCCTGACGAAATCACTATGTCGGCCGATATTAAAAAAATAGTTGATGAAAAGTGGAAGGAACTGGGCCTTGGGTAAATTAAAAGCGCATCTCGATAATATAGCTTTCTCCCATTCGGTGTTCGCCCTGCCGTTTGCTTATATGGGTGCAGTATTAGCCGCACGGGGTATTCCCAGCGGGCATGATCTTATATGGGTTACTGTAGCGATGGTTGGAGCGCGCAGTGCAGCACTGGCACTGAATAATTATATTGATTTAAAATATGACCGGCTGCATCCGCGGTTTACCAAAAGGCCGATGGTTACCGGGGCCGTGAAGCCGATAGAGGCGGTATTGCTTACCATTGCCTGCCTGGCAATATTTTTTATCGCAGCTGCCAACTTGCAGCCGCTGTGTTTGAAATTGGCGCCGCTTGCCGTTGTTCCTTTGGCGGTTTATCCATACATGAAACGTTTTTCCTGGGTTTGCCACTTGGTATTGGGATTGGCGCTGGCGATTGCCCCTATTGGTGCCTGGATCGCAATTAGAGGAGATATTGCTTTGCCGGTGATATTACTGGGTATGGCTGTCGGTGTCTGGATTGCAGGTTTTGACGTTATATATGGTTGCCAGGATGTGGCATTTGATAAACAGCATGGACTTCATTCCATGCCTGAACGCTTTGGTGTGAACGGTGCTCTGCTATTATCCAGGCTGATGCATGTTGCAAGTATTGTTGGTTTTATTGGCGTAGGGCTGGTAATGAAACTCACATGGGTTTATTATGTGGGGGTACTTTTAGCGGCAAGTGTACTGATTTACCAGCATACTTTGGTCAGTGCCTGTAATTTAAGTAAAGTTACCCAGGCGTATTTCATGCGTAATGGCTTGGTTAGTATCTTGGTCTTTATATTTACTTTGATTAGTTTGCTATAGAATTACTATGCATATATTATTTTTTTGTTAATTTTTGGATATTTATTGTAGAAAAAAGTCAAATAATCTTATAAAAAAAATATTTGTCTTTCAGTTAATTCGGCAGGAATTTTAAGCCAAGGCATCGAAGTTTACACAAGAAAATATGTGTGTGAAATAACAAACTATCTCACAACTGCCGAGCGGCTTAAAAATTACTCCAAAAAACATGATTAAACACGATTAAAGTGTTTTATTATTTAAAAACCATGTGAAATATTGCACATGATTTGACTAATGGCGAGATTTGTTATTTTGCAGCTATTTTGAGAATGCTAACGAATGAAAGAAGCAGAAGGGAGGAAAAAGATCATGAGTATGCTGGATAAATCTTGCTCCGATTTTCTGGAAGTGCTGGCCTCTAAGGCTCCGGTACCAGGTGGCGGCGGAGCGGCAGCTCTTGGCGGCGCCATCGGAATGGCCCTTTCCAACATGGTCGGGAACTTGACCGTCGGCAAAAAGAAATATGCCGAAGTTGAAGATGAAGTCAAAGAATTAATTGCAAAAGGGGATAAGGTGATTGCTGAATTAAAAGCTTTGGTTGATGAGGATGCTGAAGTTTTTGAACCCCTTTCCAAGGCCTATGGCTTACCCAAAGATACTCCGGAGCAGATCGCATATAAAGAACAGGTTCTGGAGAAATGCTCTAAGGACGCCTGCGACGGTCCTATGAAAATTATGCGTAAATGCTATGAGGGTATCAAGATTCACGAGCGTATGGGTCAGATCGGCACCAATTTGGCGATTTCTGATGTAGGCTGCGGGGTGGTTTTCTTAAAATCCGCACTGATCAGCGGGATGCTAAATGTTGTGATTAACCTTAATACCATCAAGGACCAGGAATATGTGAAAAAGAACCGGGCGGAAATGGAACAATTGCTGGCCGATGGTTCCAAGATTGCTGACGCTACCCTGGAATTAGTTCTGGGTAAAATAAAGAAATAGTAGGAGGAATGTTGGACAATGGCCGAAAGATTAGCCGGTAAAACGGTAGCTGATGCCATGAAGGAGGAACTCTCCAAAAAGGTAGCAGCCATTAAAGCCAAAGGGGTTACCCCAAAATTAGGAATTATCCGGGTCGGTGCCCGTCCTGATGACCTTTTCTATGAAGGTGGAGCAAAGAAAACCTGTGATTCTGTCGGTATGGCTTATCAAGTTTTTGAATATCCGGCCGATATTGACCAGGCTTCTTTTGAAAAAGCCGTGAAAGATGTTGGCGCAAATAAAGAGATCAACGGTATTTTGATGTTTGCACCACTGCCCAAGCAGCTGGATGAGAAAAAAATCCGGAACTTGATCCCGGTGGAGAAAGATGTAGACTGTATGACTATCGGCAGTGCCGCAAAAGTTTACACTGATGATCTAACCGGCTTCCCACCCTGCACTCCCACTGCCTGTATGGACATTCTCAAATACTATAATATTCCCTTAAAAGGCAAGAAAGCGGTGGTGCTGGGTCGCTCTCAGGTAGTCGGCAAGCCTGTTGCCATGCTGCTGCTGCGGGAACATGCCACTGTAACCATCTGTCATTCCCGGACTGATAATCTGCCGGCTGTCTGCGCTGAAGCCGACGTTCTTATCGCTGCCGTCGGACGGGCAAAAATGGTTAAGGCTAACTTTGTCAAACCAGGTCAAGTGGTAATTGACGTAGGTATCAACGAAGATCCCGACAACCCTGGAAAATACTGTGGCGATGTCGACTATGCTGAAGTTGAACCGATTGTCGCGAAAATCACTCCTGTTCCCGGCGGCGTTGGTTCCGTAACCACCATCGTTCTCTGTAAACAGACTATTCAGGCCTGTGAACAGCAAAACGGACTGGTTTAATCTTCATCATTGGAGGCGATTCAATGCAATCAGATAACACTAGTGCCCAACACTTGCAAGAAGGCTATCAGCTGGCTTATGAAAATGCCTGCAGGGAATTGGCGAAACGCAATCCTGACGAGATAGCTCAAAACAGCGGTGTTGTATATGATGAAGCAACAGCTGCGTTTCGCCTCAAATATCTGAATGAAAATTACCGTATTAGCTATCCCAACGGCGAGGTGAATATTGCTGAAGCGGATGGCGACGTTGCGGTGACAATAAAAGTTGTGCTTTTGCATTACCTGTTAAAAGCAGGAGGGTTACCACTAACTAATACTTTAATTTCTTTTAAGGAACTTCCTGACGGTGGATTAATTTACCTTGAGCCTTTCAACAACCGGGTGCTTCGCGGGCTGGAGTACAATTTTGGCAAAAAGCCGCAGTTGTTATTACAGGCCGCCGAAAAGTTAGGTGGCCGGCGGCAAAATATGGGCAGCGCCGCTGTTACTTTGGATGTGTTGCCCAGAGTCCCGGTAACTTATGTTGTTTGGGAAGGGGACGAGGAGTTCGCCGCCAGTGGGACGGTACTATTTGATGCTTCCATACGGTACTATGTGCCGACAGAAGATATTGTCGTACTTGCAGCAGCCGGAGCAAGTTTACTTAATAAAACAGCCAAAGCCCTAAACGCCACTGCATAATCAAGCGGCTCCAAGCTTGGTTGCCGACGGGCTTAATTTTGGCAGATTTGCCTGAAAATTAGCAATGGTGTGATATATTGGGAGGTGATTTTATGAAAATAGCAGTCTCCGGTAAAGGCGGTGTCGGCAAAACAACTGTTTCCGCCAGTTTAGCCAAGCTGTTTGCCAGTGAGGGTTACCATGTTTATGCTGTTGACGGTGATCCTGATGCCAGTCTGGGCAGCGCTTTGGGGATTCCTGATGCTGTATTGGCTAAAGTGGTACCGCTGATCGAAATGCAAGATGTTATTAAAGAAAAAATAAGTCACGGCGGTGGGGCTTTTTACAGCCTTAATCCGCAGGTGGATGATGTTTTGGATGAGTTCTCCATTACGCAGGGCAATATAAAATTTCTGCGGATGGGGGGCGTAAAACAAGGCGGATCGGCCTGCTACTGCCGGGAAAATACATTCTTGCAGGCAATTGTTGATTCTCTGCTCCTGGATAAAGATGATGTTGTAATTCTCGATATGGGGGCAGGCATTGAACATCTGACCCGCGGTACTTCAAAAGGCGTGGATATGATGATCATAGTTACCGAACCCACAC